>JAZSAR010000038.1:0-5125 GCA_045601965.1 Clostridia bacterium | reverse complement strand
AGCCGCGGCGGCTTATCTTAATTAAAGGAGGCAATGGCTATGAAAAAAATAATATCTTTAATACTTGCAATTATGATGCTTTTGTCTCTTACAATAGCATCAAATGCCGATGGAAATACCATAGAGAGGGATTCTTCCTGGAAAATTACCGCAACGGATAATATGGAAGGACAGCCCCCGACTTTTGTCTTTGATAAAAATCCTGAAACAATGTATCACTCCTATTACGAGGTAAATCCCGACGGCACCATGAACTACGAAAGAAACAACCACGCCATAACGGTTGATTTCGGAAAGATAATAAATGTATCGGGCTTTACCTATCAGGCAAGAAGCGATAACAAATCAGGCGTAATGACAGGCTATGCAATTTATGCATCCACTGACGGTGTAAATTTCAAGGAAATACATACGGGAACCTTTAATTACGGAGAAGACTATACGGATACTTCCTTAAAAACTGCTTCATGGGGCAATACGGAAATGAGAGCAATAAAGCTTGTTTCCGTCGAGGCTTATGCGGGGCACTTTACAGCACCTGAAATCACATTTTTGGAGGGAACAAGCGGAAGCAAAAACGGAAGCGGGGCAGCTTATGTTCCCACCGGAGCTGAGGCAGAAGAAGCAAAGAAAGCGGATAAAAGCAACATTTCCTTGGAGGAAGTCGGCGGAAGCATAATCGAAAAGGATGCAACATGGAAATTTTCGGCAACCGACAACTTTGGCAGTATGGGTCCGGAGCGTGCCTTTGACGGAAATGATAAAACTTACTATCACTCCTTCTACGAGGTTACGGAAAGCGGAATGAACTGGCAGAGAAACGGCCACGCCATAACAGTTGATTTCGGAAAGAAAATCATGGTGTCAGGCTGGATATACCAAAGGAGAACAGATGACAAGTCCGGTACAATAACAGGCTATGAAATTTACACCTCGGAAAACGGAACGGACTTTACTAAAATTTACACAGGAGCCTTTAACTACGGCACGGACTATTCAGACCTTACGGCAAAAATAGGCTCCTGGGGTGATACTGAAACACAATATATAAAAATCGTTTCAACCGAAGGCTATGCAGGTCACGCCACCGCCGTGGAAATTTCTTTCCTTTCCGGAAGTAAGATAATAGAAGAAACGGCAGAAGAAAATCAGATACAGGAAGAGCTGTATACTGCTGAAAACGGCGTAAAATCCATTTCCAGAAAGGGCTGGAAGGTTTCCGTTAATTCCGACCTTAATAATGGTATTGCAAATATCATTGACGGAGACACAAAGAGCTATTGGCACTCATGGTATAAGGCGTCGGGAACAACCATTACTGATAAGGACGGCTTGCCCTACGAAATCGAGGTTGTGCTTCCGAAAGTTGAAACAATCTCTGGTATTGTATTTATTCCGAGACAGGACAATCAGAGCGGTCGCTTTATATCAACCAACGTTTATGCTTCGGAAAGTGATGAAGGGGAATATTTCCTTCTTACGGAAGGCTTTGCCACAGAAACAAACCCCGACACAAATGAGCTTTTGTATAATTCTAATGTAAAGGCAAAGAAAATAAAAATCGAGGTTATGGCAGCCTACGGAACCTATGGCACACTGGCAGAGCTTTATATACTTGGCGAAAATAAGGATGCAGACAATGTAAGCTATGAAGAGTTTGCGGAAAACGAGAAGAAGCATAAGATGTATCCTATGAACAAGGCAAATATGACGGCTTCTTCGGAAACTCCGGCCTGGGGAGACCATATTCCGGGACAGGTGCTTGACGGAACAACCGAAAACTTCTGGCAGACCGAAAGTGTTACCGATGGTACAACAATAAACCTTAATATTGATTTTGGAACTGTCACAAAGTTTTCAAAAATAAGCTATCTTCCGAGACAGACTGAGGACCACCACGGTCTTTGGAAAAATGTTACAATCTGGGTTAGTGAGGACGGCGAAGACTGGACGGCGGCAAAGGAAAATATTTCTGTAGAGCAGACTTTAGGTGAACACATTTTTGACCTTGGCGGAAACGTAAGTGCAAGGTATGTTGACTTTGAAATAACAGACTTTGAGGCTTCCCGCGCATCCTGCGCTGAAATTAATTTCTGGCAGGATTATGAAACCTATCTTGAATACGGCACTCAGGGCGAAAAATATACTCTTAAAATTGATTCCAATATAATAGGTGTTGAAAAGGGCAAAAATGCTTATGAAAAGCAGATTGATGTTGCGCCATACATTGTAAATGGATCTACCCTGATTCCTTTAAGAGGATTACTTGAGGAAATGGGAGCAACCGTTTCATGGGACGGTGAAACCCAGACGGTAACCGTTGAAAAGGGAGCATTGAAGTTAGAACTTCAGATATGGAGCAAGATGGTTTATGCCGAAACTGCCGCATACGGAAGAGTGCGCCACACAATGCTCAATTTCCCCGTAATAAAGGATTCAAGAACCTTTATACCCATCCGCTTTGTATCGGAACAGCTTGGCTATAACGTATCATGGGACGGCGAAACAAGAACTGTAACAATTACTACACCCGAAATATAAGAAACACCCGCCCGGGCTCTTTAATGAGCCCGGGCGGGTACTTTTTGTTTTTTTATCAGGTGCCTAAATATGAAAAATGCATATAGTCATTGGGGGATGACCAGGCGTCTCCGCCCCAGGTAAATCCGTGCTTTTCGAAAGCACGAACAACATCGCCGTAGGGGAGAATTGAATATGGATCTTCTCCGGGCAACCAATGAGAACCGATTTGTCTGCCATCGGGATATATGCAATAATTTTCGTTACTGTTAAGGTCGATTGCGGTTCCTGAGTTATGCTCAGTTCTTCCGCCTCTCCAGTAATATGCACCGATGTCCTTAAAGGGGAACTGTTCTTTGCCGTTATATATTTCTTCGAAAACCAGCTTTGTTTTCTCAGCTATTTCGTGATGAACGGTAAGCGTAGCTGTTGATGAAACTTTTTTTCCGTTTGATAATTTCCATATGGGAACGGTTATCTGCACCATCAGCTTGTCCGCTTCTTCCTTGCTTGTGGGATAGTTTGCGTAAATTCTTTCTGCTGTTTCGTAGTCATATTCATCAAATATGTAAAACGTAGCTTCTCCTTTTGAGTCTCCGCCTTTTACCTTTACGGTATATGAACAGCAGGGGTAAGTTTTTAAGTATATATAATTTTCTGAAATACCCTTAAGTTCTACTGGTTTATTGGCAGGGATATCTCCGCTTCTGCTCAATCGTTTTTCGATTATTGTAACATCATATTCAGTGATTCCGGGGATTTTTTTCCAGTAAATAAACTTTTTGCCATATTTAAAATCGTTTTCCTGACATTTCACTATAAAGAACTGGGCGGTTGACCAGCCCACTTTTTTATACGCTTCAACATCCTCGGCTTTAATTACTTTTTCTCTTCCGTCGGGAGCATAAACTTTATCAACGGGATAGCTGTACCAGCCATTTTCTTCATATGCTTCTTTTTCCACGTCTGCAATTTTTTTGGTTTTTCCGTCGGGGTGATACATTTTTATAATAGGCGACTTATACCAACCAACTTTTTCGTATGCTTCAACATCGGATGTTTTAATTACCTTCGTTCTTCCGTCGGGGGCGTATATTTTGGAAACGGGCTCGGTGTACCAGCCGACTGTAAGCTGCGCTTCAACCATGCTTTCGGGGAAAGCCTTGGTCTTTCCGGGGGCATAAAGTGTTCTGACGGGCTCGGTATACCAACCTACCGTAAGCTGTGCTTCGACCATACTTTCGGGAAAATCAGCAGATCTTCCGTCTGCTGTATAAAGAGTTCGGTAACCATCGGCTGCAAATGCACTTATGCAGGAGGAGAAAAGGAAAACTGCAAGCACCATAGCAGCAATTTGTTTAAAACTTGCTTTCATTATAATACCACCTTTAACTGTGAATTTTGTTTATGATAGCATAGCTAAAGGCATATGTCAAGAGGCGACTTTTTTAAGAGCCGCCTCATTTATTTAACCTTATTTATATATGGCTGAGAAAAAATATGAAAAGCGGTGCAGATATGGCTTAAATAATTCTGCCCAGAATAAAATCAATTAAATAAAAAATGTTTTCTTCGTTTAATTTAAGCTTGTTGCAGAGAAAAATAAATTCATTGGCGCTTTCAGGGCGAAAAAAAATGTCGGGGACTTCCTTAATCAAGGTATTTCCGACATATAAATTTATACCATATACAGTATGTATTTTTCCGTCCTCGTCCTTTATTTTATCTTTTCGCACCGTATAATTATGTTGATTACTGTTTATCATGTTCCACCTCCAGAAGTTTTGATACAGTTATGTTTGCATATGCCGCAATGTTTTGAAGCGTACTCAATTTGGGGTCGGTTTTCTGTCGTTCCAAAAGACTTAATTCTTCTTCGCTGATACCGCAATTTGAAGCAAATACAAATTGTGTTTCGTGCATTTCGCGTCTTTTGGCTTTCAGATTCCGAGCCAAAGCTTCAAATTCCGGCATCAAACCCCTCCTTTATACATAATTATACAGATAAGGATTTTTTTGTACACGGAACGTAGTACGGATTTTAAATCCAAAAGGACATAGAAAAACTCTCACAGCCTTGCTGTGAGAGTTTTTCAGTTTTGCTTGTTGCTAGTCAGGCAACATATTCTCACACCGGTAATATTATTGTTTTTGAAACAGGGGGATTATGTCAGGTCAACGATACTGCTGTTGTCCGTATAACTTTCCACAAAAACGCCGTCTTCGTAGGCGTAGTGGGTGGTGATTAAAATATACTCATAACCTGATTCTACGGCATAGTTTTTTTCTATAACTGCCATTGTGCCAGTGGATGTTTTGGTCCATGTTTTTATTGTTTCCCATCCGCCGTCAACATGCTGCTGAAGCTCCACCTTTGTCTTTGCCGTGTAGCCGGGCTGAACCTGGGTTTCACCATAGCAATAAAGAACGCCAAAGCCTTCGTAATCAAGGCAAACGCTGGATGTGGTTATGGCAATGTTTGCCGGGGCAACGCCATTTTCTGCCGAGGCGGGGATTAAGCAAAGCAGCATTAAAGCCGTCATTGCCAGTGTGAAAATTTTTCCGACTGTTTTTTTCATAAGTAAAACCTCCTTTAATAAGTTTC
>JAZSAR010000037.1:0-14907 GCA_045601965.1 Clostridia bacterium | reverse complement strand
TATTGTATGTTTGCATTTGACATACTTGATATATTGGCTAGTTTGGGTATATATGTATATTATGATTTAGTTGATCCATCTATTATCGGGCAAATCATAGGTAGCATAATTGGAGTTTTAATCTGGTTGATTCCATCTTGGATATATTTTAGCAAAAGAAGACCATTGTTTATTCCATGTGAAGAAAATACAAAGGATGTTTATCAAACAACAGAATCTACATATACTACGATTGTTGAGGAAATCAGTAAAAACACAGAAGAAGACATAAAAACAACGAACCATATAAAGTACTGCAACAAATGTGGATTTGAATTATTAGACAGTAGCTTGTTTTGTAGCAATTGTGGGACTAAAATTCAAAATTTATAATATAGGGTTTTACTAACATAAAATAAGACGACAACACTTTTGACAACACTCCGTTAATAGACTACGGAGACAGCCGATATTTTTGATATTTTGGCTACTAAAATGGGCATTTTACACCACGATTTATGCCCTAAACGCCACAGACTTAGGAGTGGGAATAAGGCGGAAGCATAAGAAAAACTTATTCTAAGCCGTTTTTAGTGATTGAAAAGGTGCTTTTGACAACACACTTTTCAGGGAGAATTTAATTTAAATAAAAATCGTTGTCTCAATTTAGTGAAAATCACTTATAGAGACAACGATTTTTTATACCATTTCGTTAAATACCTTATAGCTTTTTTCGGCGTAGAATTTATGTCCGTGTTCACCCACAACGTGAGCGATGTTTTCGGGGCAGCCGGCGTATTCATAAAGCTTTTTCGCAATTTCTATTGATTCTTCAGCCCCCTCAATTAAAAAACCAAAGTCAAGCTGACCTGAAACAGCCACAAGCTTTCTTGGTGCAATAAGCCCCGCCAAATCACCCATATCGAAATACCTGGCAATTCCCTCTATATAATTGCAGGGACAGTGCTTTAAGCCTATTATCGAATGACGGAAGGTACAAACTGCGCAGGAAGGCATAACCGCCTTTATGCGCTCATCCACGCAGGCAGAATAAAACGCCGCCGTTCCGCCTCCCGAGTGCCCCATAACGCAGACATTATCCATATCGAGGAAGGGGAAGTTTTCGCCTAAAACATCAATTAATCTTGAAACATCCCACACTCTTTCTCCGATGGCTGTTCTGCCTAAGGCAAGATAAGACAAAACAGACATTTTATACTCCGCACTCCAGTCGGTGTGACAACCGGGGCCTTTCTCAGTTCCTCCGCATTCACCCATAAAGCGCTGTTCCATTAAAACGGGACAGTAGCCGTTTTCAAGAGCATATTTTGCTAAATATTGTTCATCCCGCCCTATCAAAGCATCGTCACCGGGATATTTTGAAATGCCGAGGGAAATGTGCATTCCGGTAGAATGTCCCTGAAGGCAGATCATCGGCTTGATTTTATCCTTGATTCCGTGGGGGATTCTTATTACACATATGGGGTAATATCCTTCTTCGCTCTGAAAAGAAAAGTGTACTTCTTTGTATTCTTCAGTTTCCTTTTCATCTTCAATGAGAAAATCAGGCTCACATTTTTTAATTAACGGAAGACCTAAAAGGTCGCAAAGCTTGTCCTTCGCCCTTTTCTGCCAGGTGAAAAAATCCTCCTTACCGTCATAGCGCATTTCGGGAACGACGGATTCGGAAAGTCGCATATAATGAACCTTGGGATTGTGGTTTCGCATATTAATCCTCCTTTGTTTTGAAGAGCTATTAATAAAACTATCATAAATGAATTTGTTTGTCAATGTGTTTTGCGATAATCTTTCGGAGAAATTCCGAAATGCTTTCTGAAAGCCTCAGAAAAGCGGCTCTGACTTGTAAAGCCCACGGCACGGGAAATGTCAGACAGACTTTTGTCCTTATCTTTAAGCAGTTGTGCGGCCTTTTCCATACGGTGGATATTGATATGGGAGGCAAGGGATGTTCCGTAGACTTTTTTGAAAGATTCCTTTAATGTGGTTTTGTTGATTAAAAATATTTTTGACAGGCTGTCTATGGTGATTCTTTCATCAAGGTGTGAAAGAAGATAGCTATGGACATCTTCTATGATTTCCTCCGGTGTTTTTTCGGAGGAGTTTTTTTCTGAAGGGCAGGCGATTTCAAGCATTTCCTCTGTCATTTTGTGAAGCAGGCGGCTTATCTCGGTGTCTGATGCCTTATAATAAACCTCTTTGCCGCACCGTCTGCTTTCGATAAGCCCTGCATCCTTAAGTATTCCGAGATGGTGAGAAACGGCGGGGCTTGATATTTCTGTCAGTGCCGATATGTTTATTACACAA
The DNA here is from genome assembly GCA_045601965.1 of Clostridia bacterium. Taxonomy (GTDB): domain Bacteria; phylum Bacillota; class Clostridia; order CAKSNL01; family HGM11501; genus HGM11501. The sequence goes on along the minus strand of JAZSAR010000037.1, from coordinate 12,603 downwards.
TCTTCGCGGTGGAATAATATCCATAAAATTTTAAGGCGCGATGAGTCAGATATAATTTTAAACAGTCCGGATGCCGAAAGAAAATTTCTGCTTTCGGAAAGTTTTGAGTATATTTTAACCACATCTTCTTTTTCGCCGTGGTCGTGAGGAAGAATGAAAGACATGAATTTTTTCTCCTTTTTAGAAAATTTTTTAGCCTGTTTGGACGAAGGTGAGCTGAAAGTATTGATTTTATCCTGAAAACAGTATATTATAAAATTAACAATTAAGCAAGCGTTTAATTGATGAAAGGAGGATTGTTATGAAAAAAACATATAATATCGAAGTGGATTGTGCTAATTGCGCATCTTTAATGGAGGAAGCAACAGGAAAGGTCTCAGGTATAAAGGAATGCTCCGTAAGCTTCATAACTCAGAAAATGACTGTGGAGTTTTCGGAAGGTGCAGATGAGAAAAAGGTGATGAAGGAAGTTTTTAAAGCTTGCAGAAAAATTGAGCCTGACTGTGAAATAGAATTTTAAGTGGGTGCAATATGAAGAAAAAACATAAAAAGATGCTCATTAGAATTCTTCTTTCTGCAGCCTTAACCGGACTTGTCAACATACTTCCGGTTACAGGGCTTTTAAGATTGTTGCTTTTTCTCGGAATTTATATGCTGATTGGTTATGATATACTTAAAAAATGCTTTAAGGGTATCGTAAACAGAAGATTTATGGATGAAAACTTCCTTATGACAGTCGCAACCATCGGAGCATTTTTAATTGCCATTTACAAAAAAAGCGGAGACTATAACGAAGCGATTGCCGTTATGCTGCTCTATCAGACCGGGGAGCTTTTTCAGGGGCTGGCTGTGGCGAAGAGCCGAAGAAGCATAGGCGAACTTATGGATATCCGCCCGGATTATGCCAACATCGAAAAGGACGGAGAAATAATAAAAGTGTCTCCGGATGAGGTTTCTCCGGGAAGTATAATAACGGTTTTTCCCGGGGAAAAAATTCCCCTTGACGGAATTGTAACAGAGGGTAAAAGCGAAATTGATACAAAGGCACTGACCGGGGAAAGCATACCGGGAAGTATTGATGCAGGCGCAGAAGTGGCAAGCGGATGCATAAATTTGACGGGAGTGCTTAAAATCCGTACCACAAAAGGCTTTGGAGATTCCACAGTTTCAAAAATTCTTGAACTGGTTGAAAATGCTTCAATGAGGAAGGCAAAATCGGAAAAATTCATTTCAAAGTTTGCAAAAATCTATACTCCGATAGTGTGCATTTCCGCACTTTTGCTTGGAACACTGCCATCTTTATTTTCGTTTATGGTAACGGGAGAAGCGGATTTTATTACATGGATACACAGAGCACTTACCTTCCTTGTAATAAGCTGTCCCTGTGCATTGGTTATAAGTGTTCCGCTAAGCTTTTTCGCGGCAATAGGCGGTGCCGGCAGAAAGGGTATTTTGGTCAAGGGAGCCTCGTTCATAGAGGCTATGGCGAAGATAAAATGCGTGGCTTTGGATAAAACAGGAACACTCACCGAAGGTGAATTTTCCGTAAGTGAGATAAAGACTGAGGGCGTGGATAAGGATTGGCTCATAAGATGCGCTGCCCATGCAGAAAGCTTTTCAAATCATCCCATAGCAAAAAGTATTGTATCGGAATATAAAGAGGAGCTTGATTTATCAGCTATAAGCGATGTATCTGAAATAAGCGGGGAAGGGGTTACGGCAATATTTGAAGGACATAAGGTGGCCTTCGGAAACAGCCGCCTTGCAAAAAGAATGGGCACTGATGTTCCTTTGACGGATGACGGAGAAACAAAGGTATATGCTTTTATAGATGGCAAATATGAAGGAACAATATTTGTTTCTGACCGCCTTAAGAAAACGGCAAAAGATGCAATTTATGAAATTAAAAAGCTGGGCGTGAAAAAGTGCATTATGCTGACCGGGGATACAGAATTGGTTGCGGAAAAAATTGCAGCAGAAGCAGGCATCGACAGCTATGAAAGCGAGCTTATGCCTGGTGATAAGGTAAAAAAAGTTGAAAAGCTTATTTCGGAGGCCGGAAAGAATGAAAAAATTGCCTTTGCGGGTGACGGGATAAACGATGCACCCGTCCTTGCGCGGGCGGATGTCGGAATCGCAATGGGAGCAATGGGGCAGGATGCGGCAATTGAAGCCTCTGATGTTGTGATTATGGATGATAATCCGCAAAAAATTGCAACAGCGATAAAAATATCGAAAAAATGTATGAGGATAGTAAGGGAAAATATAGTCTTTTCTCTTTTGGTAAAGCTGCTGTGCCTTGCGCTGGTATCAATGGGATATGCAGGAATGTGGCTTGGAATTTTCGCCGATGTGGGAGTAATGGTTCTTGCTGTATTAAATTCTGTCAGGGCGCTTAAAGCATAAAAAATAGTACAAAAGCCTTTCAGGTTTTTGTACTATTTTTTTATGTATTGCATAATATTAAATAGATAAAAGGAGGAGATTTTTATGGAAGAAAAAAGAATGCTTCAGAAGGTAAGCCACAATGTAATTATGGAGGGGCGTAAAAAGCTTTCGGTAAGCGCGGTGGAAGAGGTGGGCGCGTTTAACGAAAATTCGGTAACGCTTAAAACGAGTATGGGGACACTTACGGTGAAGGGCGAGAAACTCCATATAAATAAGTTAAGCGTTGAGACAGGCGATGTGGATGTGGAAGGAATAATAAATTCCTGTTCATATAAAGCGGAGGAAGAAAATACGGCGAAAAGTTTTTTCGGCAAACTGTTTAAATGATGTATAGCTTAGGAGAGGGAGAGGCTGTTCTTTTTGCTTTGTGCCTTTTTTCAGGGATAATATCCGGACTGCTCTTTGATATATTCAAGGTTATACGGAAAAGCTTTGGAGAGGCTGGAACATTCACTGATTTGTGCGACGGTCTTTTCTGGTCACTTTATGCCTGCTTTTTTGTATGGTGGATTTTTAGGGTAAACGACGGAGAATTAAGATGGTTTGTTTTCGGCGGAATTATTATGGGCTCAGCTGTTTATTTTCTGGTATTCAGCCGTTTTTTTGTAATCGTCGGAGTGTTTTTGCTTGGTATAATTAAAAAACTTCTGTTGTTGGTTATTAAAATTTTAGTATTTCCGATATGTTTTATCTTTAAAAAAATGCGCGTTGCAGCAGTTATCACGGTATCTCCATTAAGAAAGCTGAACAAAAAAGTCAGGAGAATAAAAAGGTTTATTGGCACAAAATTAAGAATAAGGCGTTTTTGTGCGAAAAAAATCTGAAAAAGTTAAAAAAATACTTTACAACCGCCTTTTGCTGGTATATAATGAATTTATTATCGGGAAAGTGTAGTTTTCTTTGGGCGGAGGATGCATTAACATATGAAAAAGCGTTTTTTGGTATATATTCTTGCGGCACTTTTGCTGGTTTATTTTGCGGGAATGCTTATTTCTCAGCAAATAGAAATTAAAGAGCGCAAAGCTGAAGTTAGTGCACTTAAAGAAGAGATTGAAAATGTGAAAAAAGAATCTGAAAAACTCAAGGAAGAAATCGCTCATGCTGAGAGCAGGGAAACTATAGAAGCGATTGCAAGGGAAGAACTTGGGCTGGTTTATCCGGATGAGAGGAACTTTGTTGATTCGAACGGCTGATGCCGTAATATACAAGAGATAATTAATGGGGAGGAAGTTTCCGTGGAGTTGGAATTGGGGAACGTTGTTGAAGGAAAGGTATCAGGCATAACGGCTTTCGGTGCATTTGTGGAGCTTCCGGGCGGAAAGTCCGGGCTTGTACATATTTCGGAAGTATCAAGAGATTATGTCAAGGATATCAACGAACATCTTAAGGTAGGAGATATCGTAAAGGTCAAGATTATGAACATTGACCAAAACGGTAAAATCGGGCTTTCCATTAAAAAAGCACAGGAAGAGGAAAGAAAGAAAAAGTATGTCTTTTCCGGAGTTCCTGCAGAATTTTCTTTCGGAACAGATAAAGGGGAAGAGTTGTCTTTTGAGGATAAGCTTGCTAAATTCAAGCAGGATTCCACTGACCGCATGCAGGATGTGAAAAAGGCGGCAGAAAACAGAAGAACAGGATATAAAAAGCCTTCCGGAAATTATTGATATGTTCATACATAAGTTAAAAGCCAAACGGTTAATTTCGTTTGGCTTTTATTATTTATATATCTTTATAGATTTATTCAAATTGCTGTGTTTGGATTATTTGTGCGATTTAACAAGTAGTCTACAGAGACGTTATGAAAGTCGGCAAGCTTTATGAGAACGCATGTAGGAATATCTATGTCTCCACGTTCATAATTACTGTAAACCCTTTGGCTACAAGATAAAATTTCGCCCATTTTTTTTTGTGTTAAATCTTTATCCTCTCTTAAATCCCTTATACGTTGATAATGCGACATAAAATCACCATCCATTTTTTTGTTTAACGGAATCCATTATATTTAGAAATTTTTTCGCTATTGTCTTTTAGCGAAAAATTCGCTATAATATTTTAGGGCGGACTAAGGCTTTGTGATATTTTAATTATTATCAATATTATTAAGTAGAAAGAATGTGTTCGATAATATCTATGAAAGCTTTAATTTGCTCGTACGAAAATATTATAGGAGGATTATTATGAAATTAACATTAAAACGATGTGTAGCTGTTATAGTGGCATTTATTATGTGCTTCTCTTCAGCTTTAAGCATATCGGCAAAGACAGTGAAAGACGTTAGTCATGAATCTAACGAAAAAGGCGGAAATGTGACGGTTTTTTATGTGAATGCAAAAAATAAATTAACCACTAAGCTTCAGTATACCAGCTTGAGAGCATATCTGGCAGATAAAGATACTACAGAAACTAAAGCTAGCTATGTTGAAGTTTTAATATATGGAAGAAACAGTACTAGTGAAAGCTGGACACAGATATCCAAAAAAAATATAAAAGGTAAGGCTGTTGATACACTTAAAATGTCAGGATATACACAATATAAAGTTCGTGTCTATTCATGGAAGACAGCAACTATAGGAAAGACTCTTGGAAGCAAATGGGATAGCTCAACGAGTTGGCTTTATTATGGACCAACTTGTACTTTTAAACCTTTAAGCAATGTGAAAACTGTAGCACAATAATTTCAGAAAAGTTTAAGCATAAAAACATAAAAATGAACACATTCTTATATACTAAAAGCCAAACGATTGTCTTCGTTTGGCTTTTCTGCGGAAGAAAAAGCGGATTGAGTTATTTATGATTTATATACTTGAATCATTTAGGGACAATTTTACAGTGTGTGATAGTAGAGATTTTTTGTATTTTATTCTAATTTATTATTGACTTAAGAGTTTTTTTATGTTAAAATTCATATAAGCGATTATGCTGATATAAAAGAAATTTTTAGGAGGAATCATCATGAAAAAGTTTTTGGCAATCGTATTAACAGTAGCAATGCTTTTCGCTATGGGTACAGCAGTACTTGCAGCTGAAGAGGCTAAGGCTGATGCAGCAAAGCCCGCAGTTGTAGAACCCGGCGAAGGCGAAGAAACAAAGCGTCCTAACGACTCTGCTTCCGTAGCACAGTATTTCCAGGGCAAGGACAAGAGAATGTGGGCTTACTTTGAAGCTGAAGATGCAGAAGTTATCGACGGCGCAAAGGTTAACTCTGACCACGAAGGTTATAACGGCACAGGCTGTGTAGCTATGACCTGCTGGAAGACAAACCCCGATGCAACACCCGGTATCAAGTTCACCGTAAAGGCAGTTGTTGCAGGTGCACAGGATATTTACATCGGTTATGACAACGGTCACGCTTGGGCACAGAGCGCAAACCTCACAGTTAACGGCGCTGCTGCACAGAAGATTTACTTCCCCACAGTTAAGAAGGACGTTTGGGCTGCTTACGGTATGATTAAGTTAAACGTTACTCTTAACGAAGGTGACAACACCATCGTACTTCAGTACGACAAGGCTGACTATCCCTCAAGCTTCAACATTGACTTCGTTGCAGTTTCCAAGGGCGATACCTGGAAGGACGAAGCAAGCGCAATCAAGCTTGTTATCGGACAGAATACAATTACAAAGGTAACAGAAAACGGTGAAGTTCCCGTTCAGTTCGACGTTGCTCCCATCATCAAGGATGACCGTACTTTCGTTCCCGTAAGAGGTATCTTTGAAATCGCAGGTGCTACAATCGAATGGAATGGAGACACAAGAGCCGCTACCGTTAAGACAGACGATAAGACTGTTGTTGTAACAATCGACAACAAGCAGGCTCGTGTAAACGGCAGACGTGTTATGATGGATGCACCTCCCTTCATTCAGGACGGAAGAACTCTTATTCCCTTAAGATTCATTTCTGAAAACCTTGGTTATAAGGTTGACTGGGACGGAGAAACACAGACAGTTACAATTAATCTCTTTGAATAATTGATACATAGAAACTGGCGGGCTTTGCCCGTCAGTTTTTTTGCTCTCCGCCTTGACTTTTTCTTTAGTTGGTTATATAATATCTTATTATGAAAATAAAAAGAAGGACTGATTTTTATGGCAAAGGTTGATATATTCTCAGGATTTTTAGGTGCGGGAAAAACCACACTTATTAAAAAGCTTATCAAGGAAGCTTACAAGGGAGAAAAGGTTGTTTTAATCGAAAATGAATTCGGAGAAATCGGTATTGACGGAGGCTTTCTTAAGGAAGCAGGCATTGAAATTACCGAAATGAATTCTGGCTGCATCTGCTGCTCTCTTGTGGGAGATTTCAGCGAGGCATTGGTTAAGGTTGTAAATGAATTTCATCCAGACAGAATTTTAATCGAGCCCTCAGGCGTCGGCAAGCTTTCCGACGTTATAAAGGCTGTTGAAAATGCAGATTGTGATGAACTTCAGCTTAATGCATTTACAACGGTTGCCGATGTTAAAAAATGCAAAATGTATATGAAGAACTTCGGTGAGTTTTATAACGACCAGATTAAAAATGCACTTTGCATTATCTTAAGCCACACACAGAGCGCAACTGAGGAAAAAATTGCAGAGAGTATTGCGCTCCTCCGTGAGCATAACAAGGATGCGGTTATCGTAACAACACCCTGGGACGAGCTTACTGGTGAGGCTATTCTTTCCGCTATGGAGCACGAAAATACTTTGGAGGCGGCGCTCGAAAAGCTTGAAGAGGAGGATGAATGTCCTGTTTGCGGACATCATCATGAGCATCACCACGACCACGATGAACACGAGCATCATCACGAGCATCACCACTGCCACGAAGAACACGAGCATCATCACGACCATGACGAACACGAGCATCATCATGAGCATCACCACGGCCACGAAGAACACGAACATCATCATGAGCACGGAGAAGATTGCACCTGCGGATGCCACGATCATGATCACGGACACCACCATCATCACCACGCGGATGATGTATTTACAAGCTGGGGCGCAGAAACCGGCAGAAAGTACACCAAGGAAGAAATTGAAAACGCCCTTTCAGCTCTTTCCGACGAAGCGCGCTTCGGCATAATTTTAAGAGCAAAGGGAATAGTGGCAGGCGAAAACTCCTGGATTCACTATGACTATATCCCCGGAGAAAGCGATGTAAGAGAAGGCGGAGCTGACATCATAGGAAGAATCTGTGTTATCGGTTCAAATATCAACAAGAAAGCCCTTGCTGAGATTTTCAAAGTTAAGGAGTAAGACTATGCTTAGGGAAAAAGAAATACCGGTTTATCTCTTTACGGGATTTTTGGAATCGGGCAAAACCCAGTTTATTCAGGGAACGCTTGAGGATGAAAAGTTCAACCCCAAGGAAAGAACGCTCCTTTTGGTTTGCGAAGAGGGAGAAGAGGAGTATAACAAGGATAAATTCGTTATCGAAAACGTGTTTATGGAAATTGTAAACTCTCCCGATGAACTTAAAAAGAACACCCTTTCCAAGGTCGCGAGAATGCACAAGGTTGACCGTGTTGTAATAGAATATAACGGAATGTGGAACCTGACGGACCTTTACGAAAACCTGCCGGACAACTGGATTATCTATCAGCAGATTATGTTTGCCGACAGCGAAACCTTTATTACCTACAATGCCAATATGCGTCAGCTTATGGTGGACAAGTTAACCGATTGCGAGCTTGTGGCAATAAACCGCGTGACGGATAAAACCGACAAGGAGCAGATTCATAAAATCATCCGCGGTACAAACCGCCGGACGCAGATAATTTACGAATATATAAACGGCGAGCTTGAGTATGACAACATAGAAGACCCCCTGCCCTTTGATATAAATGCTCCCGTCATCGAAATCGAAGACAAGGATTATGCCATCTGGTATCGTGATATGATGGAGGAGCCCGGAAAATACGAAGGGAAAACCGTTAAGTTCAAGGGTATGGTTGCACGCCCGAAGGAGCTTGACGAAAAGGGACTTCTTATCGGACGTAAGGTAATGACCTGCTGTGCTGACGATATTGCCTTCCGTCCCATCGCCTGCGAATCGGATAAGGCGATAGATGCAGAAAATGCCCTATGGTACACTCTTACTGCAAAAATAATAATGAAACAGCATAAGCTTTATACCCAGAAGGCTCCCGTACTGGTGCTTAAAGAAATTGAAAAGGCAGAAGCACCCGTCGAGGAAGTAGCCACATTTTATTGAGAAAAATATTGCACTTTTTATAAAAAGTGCAATATTTTTGCATTTTAAGCAAAAAACCGTAATAATTCCATTGAAAAAAATAAAATAATAGGCTATTATGTAAATTAGCGGAAAGTTGTTATAAAAACACTTTATAATGATAGACAGCTTTTGATTTTTATTGTATTATAAAGAAAAAACGGAGGGATTTTTATGTTTGAATTTAAAAATTACGAATTTAAGGTTCCCGGCGAAATTGTAAAAAAAGTAGATAGCGATGCCGTTCGCTATATAATCGACGGTAAGCCCCTTATGCACAGAGAATTTACTTTGGAGGGCGAAAGCGAAATAGAGCTTGACGACTATGTTGTTATGGAATATTCCGCCCCCGACCTTCAGAGATTTTTTATGCTCCGCCAGAACGTGCTCCTCGGCATAACAGACGGGGAGGACGGAAACGAGGTTGAAAAGGGCATCCTTGCCGCAAACGAAATGATGACGGACGGCCTGGTGCACAGAATTATTGCAAAGTGCGAAAAGGGCAAGTATAAGAGACTTCGACTTCGCCTCAGAAGCAAAGCACCCCACGTTGAATTTAATATATATAAGCTTTACACCTGCTCCTATGATGAGCTTCCGAAGAGATTTACAGAAACTGCAGTAAATGAAGAGGGCTTTAAGACAATTGACCTTTCCTCTTATGTAAATGACACCTACGCTGATGAACCCGGAAAGGTTGACGGCGGTGTTGGATTTGCCAGCGGAACATTCGGCGTAGAGGGAATTCCCTTTGCGCTTACAGGTAAAATCCTTCGTCCCACACCTCCTCCTGCGGAAAATGAGGACTTAATCACTAACTTTAATAAAGAGGGCGTAAAGAGACAGCTCTGCCGTCCCGAAAGCCGCGAAAGCCGCTTTGAAATACCCGTAAATTCCGAAGCGAAGGAAATTTACTTCGTTTTATATATGGATAAGAAAATCCACGAGCGCTGGGGCTTCTGTGCCCCCGACCCCACCATTCTCGGCGGCAGCCAGGGTGAGGTTATGATGCCCATAAAGATTAACGATATCGAGCGCTACGCGGTCTATATCAATTGTGAGGACGGTACAGTTGACGAGTGCTTCCCCGAAAATATCAAAAATCACCGCCACGAAATTACGGGTGAAACCGGCGTTTACGGCGTAAGAACCAACGGCAAGAAAATAAAGAGCATTGGCTTTGAGGACAGACTGATTGAAACCGACCTTTCACTTTGCGCGCTTACATTAAATACAGATGCTCCTCTTTTAACGGGTGAAGCTTTCCCCGAGCGTAACAAGGGACACGAAGCTGACTTTAATTATGAAGGAAAACTCACCCTTGAGGGCGACATCTTAAAGGTGGAAAACGGCGGATTTTATGCCGAGTTCAACACAAAAGGCGGTCTCTTTACAGAAAAGGTAATCTCCGCATATTCCGAGGCTATGACAATTAAGGGTGCTCTTCTTAAGGTAAGAGAGGGAGATTCTTTAATCGAAAACTTTGAAAGATTTGATATCTCCGTTTCCAATGAAGCAAAAATTACCTATCGCCATAAGGACCTTTACATAACCGTTAAAATTTCCCTTGACCAGAAGGACGGTATAAAGCTTAATATGCAGGCTGAAAATAAGGGTGAGGAAATAACCCTTGGTATACTTTTCCCCGTAATTTCCGACATTAAGTACGGAACGAGTGAAGACACTTGGTACTTCCTTCCCAAATATCAGAACACCGAAAGTAACGGTTCCTGCTATGTTTATGAAGAATCCGCACCTTCATATCCCATGCAGTTTATGGATATTTTCTCACCCGAAAAGGGCGCAGGCTTTGCTCTTAATACGAGAGAGCGTGACCTTAAGGTAAGAAAATATGCTTTAATCAAGCAAAACGGCAGAACGGATGCCTTCGTTGAATATCCTTCGATGTATGTGAAGATTAAAAACGATTCAATGTTTAAGGGTACGGAAACCGTGCTTTACGTTCATAAGGGCGACTGGCACGCATCCTATAAAAGCTATAAGGAGTGGCTTGATTCCTGGTATGAGCCCTATAAGTGTCAGAATAAGAAATGGTACAGACAGAAGTTCTGGCTGGTTGCGGAAATTCCTGACTTCATAGAAACAAGACTTATCTATAAGTTCCCCGTATGGTATGAAAAGGAAAATAACAAGTACAATTTCCGTATGATTATGGACGAAATGACAAAGATATACGGAGAAACTCCCGACATTCTCCATATGTGGGCGTGGACCTGGTCAGAAGAATATAAGCATATGCTCTGGGGTAACTTCGGTCAGTATGACTATGACAGACTGGGCGGTCTTGAAAACTTCAAGGCGGCATTAAAGGATGTATCCGACGCAACAGGTGCTGAAATTTCCCTTTATATGCATCCCACACTCCTGTCAGAGGTTTATCCCGAGGCAAAGGAATATTTCCCCACACTCCGTGTGCAGAACGCCGCAGGAAGATTTATCGGAATAAGAAACGATTCTTTCAGAATGTGTCACGCCAATAAAACCTGGAGAGACCATGCTCTTAAAATGTATCCCAGAGTTCACGAGGAAACCGGCGTAAGACTGCTTTATGTTGATGAATTCAGCTTACGAGTTGACAACCGCTGCTATGCTGACGGTCACGGTCACGAAATTCCGTCAAACCTCTTGAAGACCGACAGAACATTTATATCCGAGCTTAAGGATACAGTTCCCGAGGATGTGGTTCTCTACGGTGAATACTATGCGGCTGACATCAACGCCCGCTATATTGACTGTAACATCAGCTATTATATCTTAGATTCCATAAACGATATGATTGAGCAGGGAAGACATTCCGAGGACGGATCGGACATTTACGGCAGAGTGTTTACGGATATTTACCGTTTTGCATTCCCGAAAATTGTTCAGCTCATTCTTCCTATGGCTATGCGTCACCTTACCTGGCAGCCCTTAAAGGCAACCTTCTTCAACGGTGAAGCGATTTACGACTCCTTCTGGGATGTGGAGGAATCAAGGGGAAGACGCTTTATGGCTAAATCCTTCCACATAAAGAAGGAATATGCAGACTGCTTCTCATCTGATTATCCCGAAACGATGATTGAGTCAGGTCACGATTCCGTTTGTGTAAACAAGTACCCCGGTGACGGAAGATGTATGTATACAATCTTTAACAGAGGCTATCATACCTATGAAGGAACAGTTTTAAAGGTTCCTTATAAGGAAGGCGCGAAGTTCTACGATGTATGGAACGAGTGCGATGCTACATTTACCGTAAAGGACGGCTTTGCATATGTTGAATCAAGAGTAATCGCACAGAGCACAGGCGCAATTGTTGAAATATACGGATAATTACTGTCATGCTGATTATTGACAAAATGAATAAAAAAATATATAATGAGAGATAATCTAAGGTGTGGGAACGTCCTTCGCCGAAGTGCATTTCTTATGCCCTTTAGGCGTTTGGCTTAAAGGGCATTTTTTATAAAATAATAACAGGAGAATTTTTATGGAAACAAGAGTTGCAACAGTAAGTATAATCGTTGAAAACGGGGAAAAGGTGGATGAGATAAACGCCATCCTTCACGCCTATGCACCCTATATCATAGGGAGAATGGGGCTTCCTTACAGAGAAAAGAATATCTGCATCATAAGCATTGCTATGGATGCGCCCGAGGATGAAATCAGTGCGCTTTCGGGAAAAATAGGAAGACTCAGCGGTGTAAGCACTAAAACCGCCTATGCAAAAATATGAAAAGGCTGATAGATAGCTTATATAAGGGCGAAGGGGCAGAGCTTTCTGCCCTTACGGCTCTTTTGTCGGGCTTTGATGATGAAATAAGGTCTTATGCCGCAAAAAAGGCACAGGATGCAAGAAGCGAAACTTACGGAAACAAGGTGTATCTCCGAGGGCTCATCGAAATCGGGAACGTCTGCAAAAACGATTGCTTTTACTGCGGTATAAG
>JAZSAR010000036.1:0-2626 GCA_045601965.1 Clostridia bacterium | reverse complement strand
CAGGATGCAATCGACCTTACAAGGGTTGAAAAATCCTGGATGAAGGATTCGGATATCGAAGTAATTGCCGAGGGCGATGTATGGCCCCGCCCCAGAACCGTTTGCCCCGCAAGCTATGCAGAGTGCTTTGATATGGCAGTTCGTGCATCGGGTTGTGCGGACGGTATGCTTAAATACGGAATGGACTATTTTTCAAATACCGATTATGAGCAGGGTTACGCGGCGGCATATCTTAGAAATAAGCCGATATATGAAGCAATCGAAAAACACTTTACAGATAAAACACCGGTGGGTGTAAAGGTTTATGAGGTTGCCGCAAAGGTAGCTGATATGGTACACCCCACAAAGGTAAATTCCGGCCCCGATATGACGCGGGATATGGAAATGATTTTCTTCCCCAAGGCATCAAGAACTTTTGCTTTCAATGCAATTCCCACTGTTTACGAGGGAGAGGGAGAAGGAATGGTAACTGCAGTGTTTGACGAAAATGCAAGACATATTCCGCTTTCTGAAATAGGAAAAGGACTTATAATTGACATTGCCGCAGCAGAAATTTTAACCGATCGCGGTGTTGATGTGGGAATAGAGGAAATAGGAAATGCAGAGTCGGCAGGCGGCGGAAACCACTATTACGGAACGGAACACTTCCTTGAAAACAACAACGAAATAAGAGCGGACGAAGCAACGGTTTACAACTTAAAGCTTAAGGACGGAGCCATTGTTTTAAGCGATACCGAGGTGATGGACGGAAGAACACCTGTATCATATTTCTATGAAAATAAAGCCGGTCAGCGCTTTTTAGTCCTTAACATCAATACCCGTTCCCCCAGAGATACTCTTCTTAAGCACTATGAAAGAGCAAGACAGTATCAGAAAGCGGTTAAGTGGATATCAGGCGAAAGTCTGCCTGTTGAAATCTCCGGTCATCCCGCAGTTTATATGATTTGCAAAAAGGGTAAAGACGGTAGTCTTGCAACAGGTCTTTGCAACCTTCATGCCGATGGCATATATGACGCAGAAGCAATTCTTTCCGATGATTATAAGGAAATTGAATTTATAAACTGCAAAGGCAAGCTTGAACGAAGAAAGGTTTATATAGAAAAAATTGAAGCATTCTCCTTTGCGGGATTTGTATTAAAGAAATAATAAAAGGTCTGTTCTCTTTTGAGAACAGATCTTTTTGGTTAAGTTGCATATTTACTTTTTCGGCATAATATGATATAATCCGTAAAAGATAAAATGACAGTAAGGAGAATGGCGTATGAAAGACAAATTTGCAATATTTTTGGATATTGACGGAACAATTTTTGACGGAAAAGAAATAAAAAAAGAAGATATTGATGCAATAAAGAAGGCAAGAGAAGCCGGCCATTTTGTTTTTATAAATACGGGAAGAAGCTATGCGGTAATCCAGGATGAAATAAAAAAGCTGGAGCTTGACGGGATAATTGCAGGGCTTGGAACTCATATTACATACAAAGGCAAAACCTTAAGAGGAGTAATTATTCCTCCTGAATTGCTTTGCGACATCGCTGAATATGCGCTTTCTGAAAATCTGACAATCCAGTTTCAGGGAGAAACTGAAAGCCTTTTCATAAACTGCGATATGGACCCTGAAAGAACGATTACGGAAGCATCCGATATGCTTGGAAAATTCCGTGATGTAAGAATATCAAAGTTTATAATAAAGGATCAGTTTTCAGAAAAGGACAGAGCGTTTCTTTCGGATAAATTTGATATATATCAGTTTAAGGCATACGGCGAAGTGGCTCCCAAGGGATACAGCAAGGCACGGGGAATAAAAATTATTGAAGATTATTTGGAGATCCCTCACGAAAACACCATTGCTATTGGTGACAGTGCCAACGATTCTGATATGATAGACTATGCAGCTATCGGCGTTGCTATGGGAAATGCCGAAGCCTCGCTTAAGCTTAAAGCAGACTATGTTACTGCATCAATAAAAGAAGCCGGCGTTTCAAAAGCTATCAAAAAGTTTGTTCTTGGCGGAGGCGAAAAATAATGACATCTGTGGGATTTTTCAGCAGATTGAAAAAAATGCTTATATGGATTTTACTGTCGGTAGTGACGGGAGCGGTAACAGGAGTGGTGGGAGCAGTTTTTCATCACCTGATCTCTGATGTCACTTCTTTTCGAGAAAAACACGATTGGGTGATTTTTCTGCTTCCTTTGGCAGCGGTTATTATAACTTTTATATACAGCTTTTCAAAAGAAAGGCTCACCACAGATACGGTTTTTTCCGGAATAAGAGAAAAGAGAGAGATTTCTCCGCTTTTAGTCCCCTTTATTTTTATAGCAACTATCATTTCGCATCTTGTGGGTGCCAGTATGGGGCGAGAAGGCGCGGCTCTTCAGATTGGCGGAGGCATCGGAAGCGGTATAGGTCATATCCTTAAAGTAGGGGAAGACGAGAGAGGAAGACTTTTGGTTTTAGGTATGTGTGGAGCCTTTGCCGCAATATTTATGACTCCTGTTACGGCGGCATTTTTCGCAATTCAAGTGCTTACGGTCGGACATATGCGCTATTACAGAATTTTTTACTGTATGGTATCCTCCCTTACGGCTTTTTCGATAAGCCTTGCTATGGGAAATGTGAAAACGGAGT
>JAZSAR010000035.1:0-5375 GCA_045601965.1 Clostridia bacterium | reverse complement strand
TCAGTAGTTCCCAAGGAAATGGAATGGTTCCAGAAGAACTTCCCCGATATCTAGTATGCAGTTTCAGACTATAAGGAGCTTCTTGACAAGGAAGACATCGACGCTATATATTGTGCAGTTCCTCATAATTTGCACGAGCAGATCTATATCGATATCATTAAGAGCGGTAAAGCTCTTCTTGGTGAAAAGCCTTTCGGTATCGATAAGAAAGCTAACGAAAACATTATGAAAGCTATTGAGGAAAATCCCAATACTTTCGTTCGTTGCTGCAGTGAGTTCCCGTATTATCCTGCTATGCAGACAATGATTAACTGGTTCAACGAAGGTAAGTTTGGTAAAATTCTTGAAATCCACTGCGGCTTTAACCACTGCAGCGATATGGATGTAAATAAGCCAATAAACTGGAAGAGAATGGTTAAGTTCAACGGCGAATACGGCTGCCTCGGTGACCTTGGTATTCATACACAGCACGTTCCCTTCCGCCTTGGCTTTAAGCCTAAGACCGTAAGAGCACATTTTTCTAACATCGTTAAAGAGCGTCCCGACGGTAAGGGAGGAACTGCAGTTTGCGATACCTTTGATAACTGCACAATTTTCACCACCACATTGAATGCAGACGGGGACGAAATTCCCATGACCTTTGAAACAAAGAGAATGTGCCCCGGCTCCACAAACCGCTGGTTCTTTGAAATTTACGGTATGGATTGCAGTGCACGCTTCTCAAGTGACGATGCAAACGCTTTCTATTACACCTCATCCTGGGGTAAGGAGCAGTCCTGGAACCGTATTATAATCGGCTATAAGCCTATGATTCCCACAATCACAGGCCCCATCTTCGAATTCGGCTTTACCGATGCAATTCAGCAGCAGATTGCCGCATTCATTATGGAATATGAAGGAAAAGAAGTGCCCTTCGGCTTATTTACTCCCGAAGAAACCGTTCTTTCCCATACTATGGCAACAGCGGCTCTTAAATCCTTCTACAATAAGACCGTGGAAGTTATTGACTAATGCTTGATTGGAGATAAAAATATGAATAAGAAAATTGCTTTTGTTTGTTTCGGTGAAATAAACACACCCATAGAAAGACTTGAAATGAAGCACGATGAGGGTCTTTCCGTAATTAAAAACTTGGGCTATGAGGTTTTTGACGGCGGTCTTGTAATTGACGATCCCGAATATAAAACGGCAGATGCGGCAATCGCAAAAATCCTTGATAAGGATTTTTCTGCATTGGTTGTCTGCGTTGCGGGCTGGGTTCCCACTCACGCCGTAATAAGAGTAACCGACAATTTCAGACACATTCCCATGCTTTTATGGGGGCTTTGCGGCTGGAAGGAAAACGGCAGAATCATCACAACTGCAGAGCAGGCAGGTACAACTGCAATAAGACCTGCTTTTGAAGCACTTGGCTACACCTTTAAGTATGTTTACAATGTAATCGGCAAGGATTATCCTCTGACTAAAATAAATGCTTTCCTTACGGCGTCCTGTGCAAAGAAGGAACTAAGGAGTGCAAGAGTCGGCACAATGGGCTACCGTGATATGCTTCTCTACGGCACACAGTTTGAAGGAAACTCCATGCGCGGTAAAATCGGCGTTGAGGTTGAGCCCTTTGAAATGCTTGAAATGGTGCAGAACCTCGAAAAGCTTTCGGCAGAAGATATAAAATCGGGAGTTGACTTCGTAAAGGCAAACTGGAAGTTTAACAAGGAATGCGACGATTCCGTTATTGAAAACGGCGTTAAATATGCCCTTGCCATCGGTATGAAGATAAAAGAGCGCGGCTGGGAGGCAATTACCCTTCTTGACGTTGACGGAATGAAGAAGCTTTTAGGCTTCCCTCCTGCAATGGTGTTTATGCTTCTTGAGCATTACTACGGCGTTTTAACGATTCCCGAAAACGACATTATGGGTGCTGTAACGCAGATTTTAATGAAGTATTTATCGGGACAGACTGTACCTTATCTTGAATACTACGAATTTTTTGAAGAGAGTATGTTAATCGGCGTACCTGACTTTGTTCCCAAGGCTGTGACGGACGGCGATGTAACTGTTCTTCCTGCGGCATTCGGCCTTCTTAATTCTTCTCTTCTTAACGTATCCAAGGTAAAGACAGGCTATGTTACCTGTGCAAGACTTTACTACTTAAACGGAAAATACAAAATGCACGTTTATACCGCAGAGGCTAAAAATCCTCCCGCCTGGAACGAATACGGATGGGACGATCCCGCGCCCCAGCTTCCGAGCTTAGAGGTTTTCCCCGACAGCTGTACGGTTGAAGAATTTGCCGAAAATGTGGCAGGTCAGCACGTTTTGGTTGCGTACGGAAACTTCACTGAGGAAATAAAAGACTTCTGTAAAATTATGGACATTGAGCTTGTGATGTAACATTGGAGAGATAATTATGTACATAGGAATTGACCTCGGAAGCACCAACATCAAAGCGGCGCTCTATGACGGGGAAATGAAGCTTGTTTCAAGAAAAAGCTTTCCCGTAAGCTATATAAGAGAGCAGGGCTTTGTGGAGTTTGATGCAAAAGAGTATGTAAATAATCTCATTAAGCTTTTAAGCGAAATCTTAAAGGAAAACAAAATCGAATCCGTAAACGAAATGGCGTTTACCGGGCAGGCAGAATCTTTGGTGGTACTGGGAGAAGACGGAAATCCCCTGATGAATGCCATTTCCTGGATGGATGAGCGTTCGGTTGAGGAATGTGCGGCTCTTTCAAAGCTCTTTTCAAAGGAAGAGTGCGAAAGCGTAACAGGTCAGCAGGCGGTGCTTCCCACCTGGCCGGCAACGAAAATTTTGTGGCTTAAGAAAAATAAAAGGGAAGTTTACGACAATGCAAAAACCTATATGCTCCTTAAGGACTATGTGATTTTTGCATTAACCGGCAAAAAGGTCTCCGATATGTCTATTGCAACCTTTTCCTTCTATTTTGATATCTATAAAAAATGCTACTGGAAGAAAATGACGGACGCCATCGGAATAAGCGAAGCGCAGCTTCCGCCGTTGGTTGAGCCCTGCTCCGTTGCAGGATGCATTAAGGCGGATGTGGCAGAAAAACTTGGAATTACGGAAAACACAAAAATAAATGTGGGCACACTTGACCATTTTGCAGGAATGATTGGTACCGGCAACATAAAAATGGGTAAAATAACCCTTTCCACCGGCACCGTTATGGCAATGGCAACCTTTTCAAAGGAGCCTTGCGATAATATAAGAGGAATCGCCATGCATTATGGCTTTATTCCCGACACTCACATTATGCTTCCCGTTGCGGAAAGCGGCGGAGTAAGCCTTGAATGGTTCAAAAACATCTGTATGAAGGATTCTTCCTTTAAGGAAATTGACGAGGAAATTAAAAAGAGAAAAAGAAACTCCCTTTTGTTTCTGCCCTATCTTGTGGGCACAAATTCTCCTGAGTTTGACAGCCGTGCAACAGGTGTGTTCTGGGGGCTTCGTCAGGAGCACGATGCTTACGATATGGCAT
Organism: Clostridia bacterium; assembly: GCA_045601965.1. Taxonomy (GTDB): domain Bacteria; phylum Bacillota; class Clostridia; order CAKSNL01; family HGM11501; genus HGM11501. The sequence continues at coordinate 1,878 of JAZSAR010000035.1, read as the reverse complement.
ACGCAGTAATGGAGGGAGTTGGCTTCCTTCTCAAGAAAAATCTTCAGTACATAGAGGAAAACGGAACCGTGATAGATGCAATAATTGCAACGGGCGGCGGCTCAAAGAGTGACCTATGGTGCCAATTGCAGGCGGATATCACGGGTTATCCCATTATGGTTCCGAAGGAAAAGGAAGCAGCGTGCCTTGGTGCGGCAATAATTGCGGCTGTTTCCGACGGAAAAATCAAAAGCTATAAAGAAGCGGCAGAATCAATTGAATTTGAAAAGGTATATACACCCGTACACGATGAAGTGCTTGATGAAAAATATGAAAAATTTACCGCATTATACGATTTTTCGTGTGCGTTAAAGGACGGAGGAAATAAAAATGAGTAAGATAAAAATCGGCTGGAGCGAAAAAAGCATAATTCCCGAAGGTGCAAAGGTAAGCCTTGCAGGACAGTTTTATGAAAGAGTATCTGATGTGGTTGAAACGCCTCTTACCGTTACTGCATTCTGTGTGGATAACGGAGAAGACTCCTTCGTTATCTGCTCCTGCGACCTTGTGTCTACAAGCCATCAACTCCTTGAGAGCGTAAGAGCTATTGTGAAGGAAAAAACAGACATTTCGGCAGAAAAGATAATAGTTGGTGCTATTCATACACATACAGCACCTGCCTATGCAAGAAGAAACGATACCTTTGGCGGCGGTCTCAGATTTCTTGAAAGATTCAAGCCCGAAAACGTAAAATATGAAGAACTTGCAAAAACAGATGCAGACGACATTTTCAGAGATGAAGAAGCTCATGCCTATATTGCAGGAAGAATTGCCGAAGCTGTAATTGAAGCATGGAATGGAAGAAGCGAAGGCCTTTATGCAGAAGCCTTCGGAAGAGCGGCAGTTGGTATGTGCAGAAGAGTTTGCTATGACGATGGAAGCGCAAAGATGTGGGGCGATACCAACAAGGCAAACTTCACAGCCCTTGAAGGCGGAAACGATTCAGGTATTGAAATTCTGTTCACCTATGACAAAAATAAAAAGCTGACAGGTGTTGTTGCAAACGTTGCCTGCCCTGCCCAGGTACTTGAACACAGAAACTTCATTTCATCAGACTACTGGGGAAAGGTAAAGGAATATTTGCGAGCAGAATACGGCGAGGATATATATGTGCTCGGTCTTATCTCTGCGGCAGGTGACCAGTGTCCCCGTGATATGATAAGATGGGTTGAGCCCGAAACTCCCATAAACGATCCCAACATTGAAAGAGATTATGTTATAGAAAGGACAGCTGATCCCTCAATGTTTGACCTTTCAGGCTGTAAAAAGGTTGCAAGAAGAATTTCTGATGAAATCAAATATGCTTTCGAGGAAGTTACAACGTATGTTGATGAAGCAGAGCTTGTTCATAAGACAATGAAGATGGATATGCCTGTCCGCCGTGTTACAATTGAAGAAAAGGATAAGGCAGAAGAGGTAATAAAGAACTTCTTTGATAAAAACTGCAGCGGAACTATCAACTTCCGTGATACTGCAAGACTTCACATCTATGCCGGAACACTTGCAAGATATGATGATCAGCAGACAAAGAACATAGACGAAATCGAAGTTCACTTCATCCGTCTCGGAAACATTGCCTTTGCCACAAACCCCTATGAGCTTTTCCTTGATTACGGAAATCAGATGAGGGCGAGAAGCAAGGCAAAGCAGACCTTTTTAATTCAGCTTTGCTGTGGAGCAAAGGGCTACCTTCCCACGGAAAAAGCAGAATCGGGAAGCCACTATTCGGCATACGTTTCAAGCGGTGTGTCAGGCCACGTCGGCGGAGACTTGCTTGTAAGAAAGACAGTTTCTGAAATCAACAAAATGTTTGAATAATTTTAGGCAGTCAGAGTTTAG
>JAZSAR010000034.1:0-3114 GCA_045601965.1 Clostridia bacterium | reverse complement strand
AATAAGGTAGTCATACCCTTCCCAGCCCGTTGCATAGTTACGGTCGGCATTTAAGTAAATGTGAAGCTTTGATGTATCCGTAACATCTGCTTCTGCATCAACCTTTATGTAGAGCTTTGCGTCATCGCGCGCCATTTTTGCCCCTGTGATTACGTTTACATAGCTTGTTACATAGTGGAAGTTTTCGCCCGTCTTATAATCTATAAGTCCGTATTCGTCACGCTCTTCACCGAAGTTATCATTGATAAATGCGGGGCCGACGTTATCCCACTGAGCAAGGTCGCCGCTTATATCAATGGTCTTTTTATCTGTTGCAAGGGGTGCGGGACGAACGCCCTTATATTTTCTTACAAAGTCGCAAAGTAAATTGTAATAGTCATCTCTTAAAGGACCTCTGGATGGCTCAAAGTCACGGCTTCCCTCATCGTCAAAGGAGTCAACGAAGGAGTTATCGTGTCCCGAATACTGGGCATTTCTGTTTGCAGTCCATTCGTTCCAGCCGTCAACATAGATGAAGGCAGGATCTTCACGAAGAGCCTGAAGCGCTTCTTCTCTGAAGAAGTAGCCCATATTCATAGCGCCCTCTCTGTAGTCTTCGCCAAAGCCTTCTGTGTAGCTTCTTCCCTTGGTGTAAGGATCGGAGAATACGCAGGTATGACTCCATCCGTCAACATAGGATTCGTTTACACCGGTACCCACAACCATAAATTCCGTTCTTCCGTCTTCTTCCGTATTCCACTTGGTTAAGGGTGAAGCCTGAAGCCAGTGCCAGTAACGGTCACCGCCAACATATTCTACAGGTTCACGACTTCCTGACATACGGAATGTATAAAATTCAAACATTTCTCTTATGTATGCTGTTTCGTCAAGCTTTTTTGTATCAAGATTCGTGGACCACTTGGAGTTGTTACCAAACATAAGGGGCTTACCGTCCCATTCATACCAGAGGTCTTTATATCTTTCGTTTTCAAAGAAATATGTATGGACATTTACAAGCTGAGTACGTCGCTGGGAATGGTCAACATACCAGGAGTTAAGAGCATTAATCTTGGGAACACGGATTCCGTCCGCCTTTGCATCGGCATATGCCTCGCAGAGAAGATTAAGTGTCTGTCCGCCCGAAGCAGTACCGTTTGACCAGTCAAAGAAGATTACGTCAACGCCTGCATTTGCAAGCATAATGGCGTGGCGGCGGATTACCCAGTAGTCGGACATCGTATAGTAACCGAACAGGGGCTCGTTCCAATAATATGATGTTGCACCCGCAGGCCAAGCCTCGTGATAGAAGTCATCATATGCATCGGGGTTTGCTGCTATAATTTCCGAGGGAATTCTTGCTGTTGTGATGGGCTTTTCCGTCGAGCTCCTCAGCCAGTACATCATTCCGACTTCTCTCTGCCCTTCCTTTACGGGTCCAACCTCTTCAAAGTCAGCAACCTTAACGCCTGCGGCACTTGTAGCAACCCAGGTGTCCGAATAGTTATCGATGAGGCAGTCATCTGACGGAATGGTGTATGGGCTTACATATTTTTCCTTGGAAAATGTAACGGATTTAATTGCCGCTTTTCCGATATGCGCCGTTACATAAACGTCATGTACTCCCGAAATTTCTCTGATATTTGAGGAGTATTCCGTTATGCGATTGTCGCAGATTCTTAAGAATGTAATAATATGTCCTCCGTCTGCCTTATCTGCCGTAATTCTCAAGGTTGCTTCGCTGTATGAATCAAGCTCAACCTTTACGGACTTTACGTCTGTAAGGTCAACCTTTTCAAAAACAACGCTTTCCCCCTCCTTGATGCTTTTTGAAACATCAAGAACTGTTTTTGTCCCTTCTGCAAATGACGGTATTACAGCCAAAACCATCATAAGCACAAGAAACAAAGCTGCAAGTTTTTTCATATTTTTTCTTCCTTTCTTTTATATAAGAAATTCCCTTATATATTTCTTACTTTAAGTATAGCACAAAAGCCATTTTAATTCCTTAAATTTTTTTACCGATTATCTGCCTTATTTCTTTAATTTTTTGTCATTTTAAATATTTTTGCTCTGCGCCTACCGGGAGACAGGAAAATGCAGGGGCGATTTTTTTAATCGCCCCTGCATCAATTTGCCTTATTTGGTTATGGTTACCTGCCTTGTCTCTCCGTTCCACTCCACGTTATAGCCTAAGTGTTCGGAGATAAATCTTATGGGAATAAAAGTTCTTCCGTCCTTTATTCTGGGAGCCTGAGGAAGGGTGTAGCGCACTGTTCCGTACTTTCCGCCCGTTTCAACGAAAACAAGATTGTAGCGGTTCTGCAAGGTAATTGTTATGCCGTCCTTTTTGATTTTAATGGTCTGATCAATATCAATCCACTCAATTTCCGCGCCCATCATTTCAAGCAGACCGCGAAGAGGAATCAATGTGGACCCGCCTGCAATATAGGGTGCAACATCCAGCGTTTTTTCTTCTGCCACGCCTTCCTTAACCGCACTTATTACGGGCGAATCAATGGTGAGAACATATTTTTCGCTGTTTCCGCCGGTTCTCTTTTTCATTGTGGCAACGGTTTCATAAAATTTAAGTTCGCCCACAGACGCCTTGTCTGTATAGCCCTTTGTAATTCTGAATTCCACATACTGTGCCTTGACGGGCTCATCAAGCAGGAGTCTCTTAACATCGAGATTTTTTTCAAAGCTTAAATTTTCAAACATAACCTCATAGTTTTCACCGTCGAGTGAATAGTATACGCTAAACTCTTCCCATGTTCCGTGGAAATCCTTTGTCTGTCTGGGGAACACATCAATTGCCGCAATTTCCTGTACCCTTGCAAGGTTTATGTTAAGGGTATAAGGCGCTTTTTCATTACTTGCTGTCTGCCACCAGGTTTCCACTCTTCCGTCAAGCACGTTTTTGAGCGGTCCGTTTACATAGGCAGGCTTGTTTGATGTTGCTATACCATCCTTTGTATTAATTTCGGAAAGTCCCTTTTTATCGTAAAGAGCCTCATAGCCTGATGCCTTAACGGTATCAGCTCCATCCTTTGCCTTAAAGAGCTTAAGCTCTGCACAGGTGCCGTAGCCGTTACCGCCGTTTGTAATAACAAAACGGAATTTCTTTGCGGTAATGTT
>JAZSAR010000033.1:0-2974 GCA_045601965.1 Clostridia bacterium | reverse complement strand
AGGCTGCCGTGTTTCGGGAGAAGGTGACAGTACGCACATTGCAAGAAGCGAAAATGTGGTTTTCTCAGATAATCAGATTTTAGGCTCGAGAATGGGCGCTTTATACATAGGATTTTTCTGTAAAAATGTTACGCTTTCGGGAAATACGGTTTACGGAACAAACGGCTCGAGAACCCTTAGTGTGGAGAGGGGAACAGAGGATATAACCATTGTAGGAAATACCTTTACCGGAGGCGGAAGAGGGTGCTGGTTCAACCGCCCGAAAAACGCCGTTATAATGGGAAATATTTTCAGCGGAAACACAGAAAAATGCACTCCTGACATACAAACGGGGCGTTTTTGCCACGTTACGGGAGAGTTTGAAAAATATCCCGAAATGTATTTTACATCGGGAGAGAATGACGAAGAATACGGCTCTGTAATTATAAAAAGTAATGTTTTCAAGGCGAAAAAAGGCGCATCTTCAGCCGTTTCGTTCAATCCGGGCGGAAAGAATATTTTGCTGGAGGGCAATATTTTTAATGGGGATGTATGTGATATTCACGTTGCAAAAGGGTGTGAAAAGCCCCTTATGATGAATAATATCGGAATCGGAGAAATAATGGAACAAAGGTTTGTCAATACGGCAAATCAGAGATAAAATACGAAGGAGGATTTATATGAAAGAAATTCTTTGTCCTAACGAACAGCAGATTAAATGGGCTGATGCGGAAATAGGCGTAATTATACATATTGATATGCAGACCTTTGAACCGACATACGATTTCAGGAGCGACTTTAACTATCAGCCGCCCGCATCGGTGTTTAATCCTGAGTGCCTTGACACCGACCAATGGATTGAAGCGGCGGTTTCGGCAGGTGCGAAATATGCGGTACTTGTTGCAAAGCATTGCTCGGGATTTTCGCTCTGGCCCACAAAACAGCACGACTATCATATAGGAAACTCGCCTTATAAAAACGGTAAAGGCGATATCGTGGCGGAATTTATCGCATCCTGCAAAAAATACGGAGTACTTCCGGGAATTTACTGTTCTGCATCCTGCAACGCCTATTATAAGGTGGACAGCCCCGGTCTTTGCATAAGCGGCGATAAAGACGAACAGAAGCGCTACAATGATATGGTGATAGGTCAGCTTACGGAGCTATGGACAGAATACGGAGAGCTTTTTGAAATATGGTTTGACGGAGGATGCCTTCCTCCCGAAAAGGGCGGACCTCCTATTGCCGAGCTTTTATGCAAGCTTCAGAAGGATGCGATAGTTTTCCAGGGTCCGATTAATATGGGTAACGGAATTCGATGGGTTGGAAATGAAAGAGGAGAAGCTCCCTTTGATACCTATGCTACCGTTAATTTTGAACACGAAAGCTTTGACGGAATGAGTGAGGAAACCGATCGTGGAGGCGACCCCTTCGGAAACGTATGGCGTCCTGCGGAATCGGATGTTCCGAACCGTGATTCAAGACGAAGCTTTCAGGGTGGATGGTTCTGGCAGGAAGGTCAGGATGATGCTGTATTTACAAAGGAAGAGCTTTTCGAAAAATACCTTTATTCCGTTGGCAGAAACACCAACTTCTTAATCGGTATGGCAATAAACGACAAGGGACTTTTTTCAGATAAGGATAAGGAAGAGTTCAAAGGCTTTGGAGAACTTGTGAAAGAAGCCTTCGGCGAGCCTTTATATATAAAGGGAGGCGACCTTACTGAAGACGAGTATATATTGGAAAGCGAAAAAGATGCAAAATATCTTGTTGTATGCGAGGATATAAAATACGGCGAAAGGATACTTTCTTATAAAACCGATGTGGGAATTGAGGGAAAGGCGATAGGACATAAAAGAATTTTGCCCCTCCCGGAAGGTGTGAAAAAACTTACGTTCACAATTCTTGACAAAAAGGACACCTGCCATATAAAATCAATAGCGTTGTATTAAAAAACTGGCTGTGAAAAATCAATTCGGAATGTCGGCAAGCGCCATTCCCTACAATTTTTGTTCAATACATATTGTAGGGTTCGGCGGTTTCCGACGAACCGTGTTTTGGATTTTTCGCAGCCTTTTTTATATTTTCTTTTAACGGAGCGGATGCAATTGCATTCGCTTTTTAATTTCAAAAAGTAAAATATAGTACCAAATTATGTACTGTAAGGCGTTGACTTGGATTTTGCATCGTGCTAAAATGAATTCGGGAGCAGAGGAAATAAAAAAGAAGGCAGGCTTTTTTGCCTGCCATCATTAATCATTTTATTTAACCACTTTTTTCTTGACAGCACCCGGGCTTTTTCCGTAAAACTTCTTAAATGCCCTTGAAAAAACTGATATATCGTTATATCCCACCATATTTCCGGCCTCCGTTACACTTGTTCCTTTGGATAAAAGGTCGTAAGCTTCGGAAAGCCGCTTTTTTAAGCGATATTCCTGCATTGTTGTGCCGACCTGCTCTTTGAATATCTGAGAAAGATAGTTTCTGTTCAGGTTGTGCCTTTTTGCAATTTCGTCGATTGAAATATCGTTCATAAAATTATAGTCTAAATAGCGAACCACGGTTTTTACATGGTGGCTTTTTACGTCGGATGTTACACTCTGCTTTTCGGAAAACAAGAGGGCATACAATTTATATAATAATGAAGTTACAAGCATTTCTGCTTCGGATGATTCTTTTACGGCATCAAGTATTTCAAGAAAAAGGGGAGAAGGAAAGTTAAAGATACCGGGAATATAGTCAAAACGGGAGGCAAGCTTCCCTGAAAAACCTACCCATATATATTCCCAGGGATCATTGGGATTCGGGAAATAGGTTACAGATTCATCGGGGCGGATGAGGAAGCAGGAGCCCCCGGATATAAGGTGGGTGCCTGAATTGTCCTTTAAATAGCCGCTTCCTGATTTGACATAATGTAATAAGTAGTATATGTTTCTTCTGCGGTTTGGCTCCTTGTCCTTTTTACACACCTCGTGCCCTACCATAACAGGGAAAA
>JAZSAR010000032.1:0-7432 GCA_045601965.1 Clostridia bacterium | reverse complement strand
CAGGTTTGGTTCTTTCAATCGGTATGGCAGTTGACGCTGACTGTATCATATTTGAAAGACTTAAGGAAGAACTTCGTACAGGTAAGACCATCGGTGCATCCTTGGATGCGGCATTCAACCGTGCAATGGTTGCAATTTTCGTCGCAAACATAACAACATTAATCTGTGCCCTTGTGCTTTATTACTTCGGAACAGGTGCAATAAAGGGCTTCGCAGTAACACTTGGTGTTGGTACAGTAGTAAGCTTCTTTACAGCTATCGTTCTTACAAAGGTTATCTTAAAGCTTATGATTAAAGGCTTCGGAATTAAGAGTTCCGGCTGGTTCGGCGTAAAAAGGGGGGCTATAGATGAAACAGTTTAATTTTACCAAAAAGAGTAAATTATTTGCCATCATTTCCCTGGTTCTCATCCTTGCCGGAATCGTAGGCCTTGTGATTAATGGCGGACTCAACTACGGTATCGACTTTACAGGCGGTACAAACATTCAGCTTTCCACAAAAACCGAAAGCTATGAAATTTCTGCAACAACTGACGAAATTGAAGACCTTGTATCCGGCGTTTTAGGCGGAGCGGAGGTTCAGGCTCAGTCGCTCGGTACTGAAGCTATCGTTATAAAGACAGTTGAACTCGGCGGTTATCTTGAAACAGCCGAAGGCGAAAATGCTGAAGAAAGCGATGTTGAAAAAGTATTCGCTGCAATTGAAGCTGAATACGGCGTTACAATTCCCGAAGAAGAGAGAAATGTAACAACAATCAGCGCATCCACAAGTAAGAAAATCTTAACCGATTCTCTTTACGCTATTTTAATTGCAGTTGCACTTATGTTACTCTACATCACTGTAAGATTTGAATTCCTGTCCGGTGCTGCAGCTGTTATCGGTCTTTTACACAACATTTTAATAATGATTGGTGCTTATGCACTTTTCGCACTTCCCGTAAATAACTCCTTTGTTGCGGCAGTTCTTACAATCGTAGGTTACTCCATCAACAACACAATCGTTATTTTCGACCGTGTAAGAGAAAATGTTAAAAAGGAAAAGAACCTTTCTTACGAAGGTATTGCTGACTTAAGTGTAAGTCAGTCTTTAGCAAGAACCATAAACAGCTCCATTACAACACTTCTTACAATCGGTATGCTTTATATCATGGGCGTAAACTCCATCAGAGAATTTGCACTTCCCATTATTATCGGTATCGTTGCAGGTACCTATTCTTCCATCTTCCTTTGCGCACCTTTCTGGGTTAAAATGAAAGAAGGCTGGGCAAAGATAAGAAGAAAAAAAGCAGCAAACAAAAAGACTCCCGGCAAGAAAAAGTATGTGGGAGCACCCAAAAAAGAAGATAAGTAATCTTAAAAAGGCTCGCTTAGCGAGCCTTTTTTGTTTGACTTTTTTTACCTGTGGGAGTATAATAGGACTATAGGTAAAAAGGAGAGGATAAAATGAAAAAAATAATAACAGCAATATGTATCTTTATGCTTACATTTACGGCGCTTTCTGCCACAGTTTTCGCAGAAAGAAAAAGAGAACTGCCGGTAGAGATGGAAGCGAAGTTAGGCATGACGACGTATAAAATGACACTTGAGTCATTTGAAGTTGTAAGTGTAAAGCATATTCCCGGAAAAAAGATTAATGAAATTAAATATGAGCTGGATTATACAGAGCATACGGAAAATGCTGCTTTGTGGTTACAGATGAAATGCTTTGATAAGAACAGTGTGTATATAGATACTGTTGATATATACAGCCTGAAGCATGCTACTGTCGAAGTGCCCGAGAATACTGCAAAAATAGAAATAGATCTTGAGTATGCTACATCGAGAAGCGATTCCTATTATTACAGTAGATATATGGATGTATATTCTGCTGATGGAAGAACAAAGACAATTTCTGAGTTACTCCTACCTATCTACGAAAAGGTTGGCTGGTTTTCCGGAGTCAAGATGTATGCTTTAGACGGCAGAACAAAGTATGTTAAGCCCGATAAGGTTGCGGCTAACGAAGCTGTTGGCTGGTACACCGAAGAGGGATTGGCGTATTACAATGTTCAGAAATCTTATAACGAGTTTAAAGCGGTTGGAGATTATAATTCTTTAATTGATCTTGTTCGTGACAATATGGAACTGCTTGAAGATACAAAGTATGAACAGAATCTTTATGCCATCCGCACCGAGGCTATAACACTCTGGAGACAGGCAGCGGGTACACCCTTAGGTGTCATCTCTTATAATGTGAAAAAAAACGATGACGGAGTGCCTATAGGAGGAATTGCATTCAGAAATATCTCTGATAAAAATATAGTGGGATTTAAAATCAAAATGAACTGTTATGATAAAAACGGAAAAATAGTAGATCCTTATTATACTGGTTTTGTTGCAGAAGATATAGAATTTGATGTTGCAGCTGCTGAGTTTTTTTATTGGGATTTTGACAAAGCTATGAATGTATATTCGATTAATGACATCCGTGTAACCGAGGTTATATTCAGCGACGGAAGCAAGTGGAAAAGATAATAATAAAAGGCTCGCTTAGCGAGCCTTTTTTACTTACTTTAATTCTCTTGCGCCGTCGCCGATATCAAAGATATAGAAGGATGCTTCATAGCCGATTTTTTCCTTGTAAATCTTACCGACGGTTTCGATGAAATTATCTATCGCATCATTTTTAACAATGCTTACTGTGCATCCGCCAAAGCCTGCACCCGTCATTCTGCTTCCGATTACGCCATTAACGGTCTGGGCGGTTTCAGCTAAGGTGTCAAGCTCAACACCCGTTACCTCGTATAAATCCTTTAAGGAAGCGTGGGACTGATTAAGGTACTGACCGAAGGTAGCAATGTCGCCCTTCTTCAGGGCTTCAACGCTCTTTAACACTCTGTCATCCTCGTAAATAACGTGGGTAACTCTGTTTTTAACGATTTCGTCCTTAATTACATCCTTGTGTGCTTCAAACTCCGCAGGTGTGATTTCACCGAGGCAGGTTTTTTCAGGCATCACTTCGTGAAGGAGACGGAAGCCTTCTTCGCACTGGCTTCTTCTTTCGTTGTATGCCGATGCGCCAAGCTTGTGCTTTTTGTTGGTGTTAGAAAGAACCAACTTGCAGTCGCCGATTTCAGCGGGAACCATTTCGCACTCCAATGTATCGCACTTTAAGAACATAGCCATATTCTTTTCGCCGTTGGCTGATGCAAACTGGTCCATAATGCCGCAGTTTACGCCCACATATTTGTTCTCGGCTCTCTGACCGATTAAGGCAAGCTCGGTTTTGTTAGCTTCTTTTCCGCCCATCTCACCTGAGAAGGTGGAGAATATCTTTGCTGTTACAACCTCGATTGCGGCAGAGGAGGAAAGACCGCTTCCGTGGGGAACGCTGTCCTCATAGAGTAGGTCGGCACCCGTTAAAATGTAGCCGTCCTTCATAAGCTCGTCAAGTACGCCCGCCTGATAGTTACCGTAGTCGATGTCCTTATAGTCGCCGATTTTGTCCAGGTCAAGGGTAACAATTCCGTCTAAATCCGTTGCCTTTAAGCGGACAATTCTGTCCTCTCTCTTTCTTACCGCAACGGTGCTTTCTGCAGAAATTGCCGCAGGGAAAACGAATCCTCCGTTATAGTCGGTGTGTTCGCCTATCAAATTAACTCGTCCGGGAGAAGCGAAAAAACGGATTTCGCCGCCCTCGCCGTAGATTTTTTCAAACTCTTTTTTAAGTGCACATAAATCTGCCATAAAAATCATCCTTTCTATCATTTGCTATATATTCTATCATAAAACAAGATGATTTACAAGAATTAATTTCTGAAATCAAAAGAAAGTGTGTTTCCGTCGGACTTGATTTCTTTCTCTGAAACGGCACAGCCACAGGTAAGCTTAACCTTGTATGAAACGCCCGAAAAGGAAAGTGTAAGTTCCTTTTCGCTTACACTTTTCACTTCATAGGAATGGGGGCATTCGATGCCGATTGCATTTTTAAGTGTAAAGGGCATTTTGCCTTCAATTTTCATGCCGCTTTCCGTGAGAGTAATCGTAATGTCTGAAAATTCAGCTTTGGCAGAGCCGTTGCTCAAATCTGTAAATTTCATTTCGCTATTTTCGGGAAAGCTTCCGTCTTCAAATGTAATAAATCCGCCTGCTCTCACGCCTTTCCCGGTAAAGCGACAGCCGTCAATAAAGGGAAGTGCCTCGTAAGTTGCGCAGTTTTCGGTGCATACGGAATCAAGGAAGGGGTCTTTAAGGCTGTCAGAATAAATGTGAAGATCGCGGATACGTACGCCTTTTTCGTCGGAATAAATATTAACTCTGAAAAATTTGCTTGAATACCAGAGGGAATTTTTGCCCTCGTCGTCAAAAGCAGTGTGCGCCGTAATTGCCGAGGCGGGAGTGTCGGAAAAGGTTTTTTTATACCATCTGCCCGTTTCGCCTGCTGTTTCAACGGTGATTTTTCCCTCCCTCTGAAGCTTTTCAAAAAGCGGGAACTGATAATTAAGCCCATCTTTCATTTTGCTCCAGCCGAAGGAATTTTCCTGACCTGCCTGGGCATAGCCGAAGGAAAGACATTCGTCGTTAAAGTTTTCCTTCATATACCAGTCAATCCATTTTGGGTTTCCGCCGCATCCGGGATAAACCGGCTCTAAAGAGATAACGTCCTGGCGAGTGTAGCTTTCTGCATTTTCATCGAGCTTGTAGTCATATTGATAAACGGGATCGGAGCCAAGCATTCTGAAAAGGGGAACATTGAGCATATTTTCCTTGTTTACCGCAGGAAGGAACACGTTTTCGCGGTTGGGATAATAGCCCTGACCGTAATATCCGCCCCAAAGGGTGTAGCCGTCCGTTCCGAACTGCTCCTTGCAGTTCATAAGAGCATCAATGCCATATTTGTCATTGGCATAAGCTACTGTGTGGGAATCGAAAAGCCAGGAGCCGAAGGTTTTGGGATAGCAGCCAAAAACCTCGTAAAATTTTTCAAAAAGAACGTCAACCAGCTTTTCGCGCTCTTCTTTTGTGTAGCCCACGGAAAAGCCTGTATCTGTGTGCCAGTCCCAGCTGTAACGTCCGCGCCAGGGAATGCCTGCCGCCAAAGCTTGAGGCTCTACAATTTCGTACCAAACGCCGATTTCAAATTGATTCGTGTCAAGCTCTCTTAAAATATTCTGATAAAAAGGCATAATTAAAGCATCATACTGAAGCAGAAAGGTTGCCTTTAAATTGTGCTTTTTAAGAAGAGAAATCTGCTCCTTTACGGGAGTTTCCAGATCCATGGGAAGACGTGGCTCAACGGCTCTTATAAAGTTTACTATATTTACAATTTGTCTTTTTTTCATAAAAAAGTCTCCTTTTCCATTTTTTGCGATTATACTGCCGCTCGCATAAAAAGTCAACCGAAAACAGAGAATTGTGTTATTAAATTTAATTTTGTACGATTTTATAATTTTAAAATGTACTTGTATAAAATCGGAATTTGATGTATAATGAATGAAATATGCAGGGAATGCATTTTACAAAGGAGGAGAACCATGCTTCTTGAAGACGAAAAAATTGAAGAGCTTGGGATTGAAGGCTTAAGGCTTATTCAGTCGGACAAGCTTTTTAAGTACGGCACTGATGCGGTGCTTCTTTCAAAATTCGCCAAGGTGAAAAAAGGCGGCGAGGTTTTGGACTTTTGCACAGGAAGCGGAATAATTCCTCTCCTTATGTATGCCCAAAACAAGGAATGCTCCTTCGACGCCCTTGAAATAACGGAAAAAGCCTCGGATATGGCAAGGCGGACAATGGAATTAAACGGCCTTTCCGATAAAATAAAGGTAACAAAGGGCGATATCAAAAACGCCCGTGAAATTTATAAGGGCAGACAGTTTGATTTAATAACCTGCAATCCCCCTTATATGGATGCAGGGGGAGGTTTAGTTAATCCCGACACGGATAAAGCCTGTGCAAGACATGAAATTTTCTGCACGCTGGAGGATGTTATAAGAGAAGCATCCCACTTGGTGCGTCCCGGCGGATTTTTCTCAATGGTACACCGCCCACGCCGCTTAACCGACATAATGTGCTTTATGAGAGAGTATAAGCTGGAGCCGAAAAGATTAACCTTTGTCGCCGATGCTGTGGGAAAAGAGCCCGATATGATTTTAATTGAAGGTTTGAAATGCGGCGGCAAGTTCCTTAAAACGGACATCCTCTATTTAAAGGAGAATTAATATGGCAGGAAAACTTTATTTATGTGCAACACCCATCGGAAATTTGTCCGATATTACCCTTCGGTGTTTAGAAGTTCTGGAATCGGTTGACTTAATTGCGGCGGAGGATACAAGGCACACCTTAAAATTACTTAACCATTTTGAAATTACAAAGCCATTAACCAGCTACTATGAGCATAACCGGAAGGAAAAGGGCTATATGCTGGCAGACGAAATGCTTGAAGGGAAAAATATTGCCCTGGTTTCCGATGCAGGCACTCCCGCAATCAGCGATCCCGGTGAGGATTTGGTTTCCATCTGCATCGAAAAGGGGATTGACGTTGTGCCCGTTCCCGGCTGCGTTGCGGCGATAAATGCCTTAATCGGAAGCGGTATGCCTACGGGCAGATTTTGCTTTGAAGGCTTTTTAAGCGTAAACAAGCAAAGCAGAAGAGAGCATTTAGAGGCAATTGCCGACGAAACAAGGACAATGATTTTCTACGAAGCTCCCCATAAATTGCTTGCCACACTTAAGGATTTTGAAAAGGTTTTCGGGGGCGACCGAAAAATTTCCCTTTGCCGTGAACTTACGAAAATCCACGAGGAATATGTAAGGCTCACCGTTTCCGAGGCGATAGCCAAATATGAAGAAACTCCCCCGAAGGGAGAGTTTGTGCTGGTGGTATCGGGGGCAGAGGAAAAAATTGAGGACTTTTCGTCCTTGTCCATATCCGACCACGTTGAAATGTACATAAACGAAGGGTTATCTGAAAAGGACGCCATGAAGGCGGTTGCAAAGGACCGAGGAATTAAAAAAAGCGATATATACGCAGAATATAAATTAGGGAAGTGCGATTAATGGAAAAGACAAGAATGATTTTCGTCCGCCACGGCGAAAGCGAAGGAAACAAGGTGCACGCCTTTTTGGGCCATTCCGATGCCAATCTTTCGGAAAAGGGACACCTTCAGGCGGAAAAGACAGCGGAATACTTAAAAAACGAAAAAATTGACGCGTTTTATTCAAGTGACTTAAAGAGAGCCTATCAGACGGGCTGTCACATCGCAGGCCGTCACGGATGTGCGCCCATTGCCGATGAAAAACTTCGTGAGGTTTTTGCAGGTGAATGGGAATGGAAAAAGTTTGAGGATTTGCTTAAAGAATATCCCGTAAGCTTCGGCATATGGAAGGAAAACGTGGGCGAGGCGCACCCCGACGGAGGCGAGGCGGTAAGTCACCTCTATGACAGAATTATAAAA
>JAZSAR010000031.1:0-2915 GCA_045601965.1 Clostridia bacterium | reverse complement strand
GCCTTTTTCATTAAATTCTACGGCATCAATCCATATATTTTCCATAAAAAACCCTTCTTTCTCTTAATTTCCCTTGACTTAAGTTCATTATAACAGTATAATAATAAAAAAACTTTGATTTTATGCTTTATTTTTTAGTTTTTATGAGGTATTTATGAAAGATTGTGCTGTTTTAATAAAAGAATATATAGAAGATATTAAAAAAAGCCGCCAATGGGATATTATAATATACGACCGCTACAACCTGCTTTGCACGGACAGTGAGCTTAATCTCCCCGAAATAAGGAAGTGGCACAAAAACCCCTACTGCCTTGCCATAAAGAAAAACCGGGGGCTTCAGAGAAGGTGCGTTTATCTTAAAAACAAGTATCAGGCGGAAATGAAAAACGACGGTGAAATACATAAAGTTACCTGCTATGCGGGAGTAACCGAAATATCCTTGCCTGTCTTTATAGAAAACACTCTTTTCTCCATTGTTTCCGTTACCGGCATAAAAGGAGCTTTAAGAGAAAAAACCGCATCGCTTTTATCAGGAAGGCTCAAAACCGATATAGCCTCGCTTCATAATGATTCACTTTTGCACATAACGGATGATGAAGAAGCATCACTTAAAACCTTTCTTAAAGTTTTATCCGCCCTGCTAAAAGAGCATATAACAACATCGCCCCACTATGAAAATGCCATAAGCGCCCTTTTTGCCCGCGAAAATATGAGCCCCTATGTCTTTGATGCCATAGACTATATAAAGGAGCATTTTACCGAGGATATCACCCTCGCAGGCATTGCTGGCCATTGCCATTTAAGTGCCTCATACCTCCAGCATCTTTTTATAAAGGTCAAGGGCATCGGCATTTCTGAGGAAATAAGAGAGTGCCGCTTAGAACGCGCCGCAGAGCTTTTAAGGGATACCAATCATTCCGTCCGCTATATTGCCCTTGATTCGGGTTTTAACAATGTTGACTATTTTTCAACGGCATTCAAAAAACGCTTCGGCAAAACACCGCTTAAATTCAGAAATAAAAGAAATCCGTGAGCTTTCACTCACGGATTTTTTTATTTACCAAGATAATCGTTTACCGCCCTTTGTACTATGCAGAAGTTGTTTGTAAGGATTGTGTCAATTCCCATTTTAATAAATTCGATGGCCTCATCAGGATCGTCTGTGTGGAAAAGGTTACAGATAATTCCGTTGGCACGGGCTTTATCTATCATTTCCTGATTTATATAGGGTCTATAGAACTGCACCTTTTCAGCACCAAGCCTTATTGCTCTGTCAACAATTCCCCAGGGATCATTTTTGTTGTGTCCCACGCAGATGGGAATTTCGGGAGCGATGCGCTTGAAATGTGCAATCTGCTTGTCTTCCTCAACCATTAAGTAAACGTGGCGTTCAGCCTCGTATTTTCTTATTAAATAGAGAAGTCTGTCCACATACCAGTCGGGAAATTCCTCTTCGTCCATAGGCTTTAAGTGTACGTTCATTATTGTGTGGCCGGCAAAATGCTTTAATATCTCTTCAAAGGTAACAAGCTTCAATCCCTTGAAGCTGTCACTGAACTTACATCCGAAATCAAGCGCCTTAAGCTCGGCAAGAGATTTATCCGTAACCGGGCCTTCTCCGTTTGAAATTCTGTGCAGAAATTTATCGTGGCAGCTTATAAGCTCATGGTCTGTTGTGGGCCAGAGGTCAAGCTCTATCTCGTCTGCACCCATACCGATTGCCGCACCGTAGGCGGGCATTGTGTTTTCGGGAGCAGCAAAGGAAAATCCGCGGTGTGCACAAACTCTGGGATAGGGCATATATTCCTCAAAGGGAACAATGGCACTTCCGCCGCTTCTGTACTGCCAGGGCTTTCTTCCGTATTCGATATACTCATAGTGAGGCGCATCTTTCCTTCCGAAGCCTGCAGGCTTTAAGTATTTATCGGAAGGATCAAACTCTGCATAACCCACACCGAATTTGCCCTTCATGTTCATCAAAACATCGCCCTTGGGATTAACCGCCATACTTGCACCGCAGATGTCGGAATCCTCGGCAAAGCTTACGGATGAGCGGAGCACATAGGCGTTGGTGTTATAGGCAAGGTGACGGCACATAATTTCAATTGCGGAATGTGTATCGCTTCTCTGAAGTGAGCATCCGATAATAACATCCACGTTTTCCCTTGCAATTCTTGCTGTTGCCTCGTAGAAATAAAAGTCGTAGCAGGTTAAAAACGCATAACGAACGCCTTCGATATCCATTGTGAAAGGCTCGGAATATGTAAAGGTATAGTCGCTGTCAAGTGAAAGTGTTTCAAGCTCTAACGGAGGAAGGTGCTTCTTAAAGTATTTGCCGAGAAGTTCTCCGCTTCTTCCGTAAACATAGGTAGTGTTTCTATATCCGCCCTCTTCCTTTGAAAGAGCGTTTACGAAAAGGAGGGCATTACATCTTTTTGCCGTCTTTTCACATTCCGATAAAAGAGTGTCAATATACTTATCGTGATAAAAAAGTGTTTCTTCTAAATTTGTGGTTGCGCAGGGGACATCGGAATACTCCGGCAAAACGATGATATCAACATCATCCTTTAAGTCTTTAAGTAAATTCAGTTTATAGTCAAAATATTCGTCGGACTTTGATAAGTCCCTTGAATAAGGTGCCTGGATAATTGCAGCTTTCATAAAAATCACCTCTGATGTTTTTTTATGATTTTAGCATATAAAAGCCCTAAAGTCAAGCTTGTTTACGGCTTTTATGTATATCAAGCACGCTTACGGAAATCATTCTGAAAAGAATGAGAGCAAAGCCTATATAGTGATAGTAATATATGTTTTCTCCGCTTAAAAATACTCCTCCGAGTACGGTTACCAATGTTGAAATTCCGCCGAATGCCGCCATTGTAGTCGGGGTTATTCTAGATAAGGCATAGTTATTC
>JAZSAR010000030.1:0-3435 GCA_045601965.1 Clostridia bacterium | reverse complement strand
GACAAAGCGGATCTTGGCGCCCATAAGAGAAAGCATTTCAAGAAGCTTTGTTGTATCGCTTATCTGGGGTATATTCTCAATACGGCAAACACCCAAGTCGGATCGTAGCCATGTCGTTCTGTGAGCCAAGGAGTTGCAACCTAGAGTTGTCTTCCTAAGACCGCTTGGCCTCCGACTTGACAAAGCGGATCTTGGCGCCCATAAGAGAAAGCATTTCAAGAAGCTTTGTTGTATCGCTTATCTGGGGTATATTCTCAATACGGCAAACACCCTCTACCATAAGGGCAGCGGGTATAATTGCAACTGCGGCGTTTTTAGCGCCGGATATATCAACTTGTCCAAAGAGCTTTTTACCGCCCTTGACTACATATTTATCCAAAATAACACCAACCTAATAGGTAATAATCAATTAAAGGTTATCACACTATAACCCAATTTCAAATGTTACCATAACAAGCTAAAAATTGCAAGTTATTTGATGTATTTGAATTGCCTCGCTTACTTCAGACCGTCCAGATACATTTTTGCCTTCAGTATGGCTATTATGGTTTTGGCATCACAAAGCTCGTTTTGCATAACCATATCAACCAGCGTATCAAGGGGATATTTTACAACATCAAGAAACTCACCGTCATCGAGATGAGCATTGCCCTTTTTAAGTCCAAGTGCAAGGTAGGCATATAATTTTTCGTGGCAGTAACCTGGGGACGGATAAAACTCGCCGAGATATATATATTCATCAGCAGTAAAGCCCGTTTCTTCAGAAAGCTCTCTAACGGCGCAGGAAAGAGGCTCTTCCCCTTTTTCAAGCTTGCCTGCAGGTGTTTCTACTATACTTTTATCAAAGGCGTATCTGAACTGTCTGACACAATAAACATCACCGTTTTCATCTACCGGAATAACGGTGACACCGCCATCATGCTCGATTACTTCGCGGAGAGATTTGCTTCCGTCTATGAGCTCAACCTCATCCACATGAAGATGTACTATTTTACCCTTAAAGATATCGTTGCTGCTGATTTTAGTTTCAGTATATTCCAAAATATTCACGCTCCTTGTTTTATACGCCTATTTTACCATATATGTATTTTTATTTCCATATTTTTTGCATTTATTGAGGCTATTAATAGGACTATAATTCGCATATATTAAGTATTTTTTGAGGTAGTTTAATATGAAATTACAAATGGTATGCAGCAGATTTATTATATTCACTTTGCCTTCCGATAAGCTTATTAATAAGGGAGCGATAATCAAAGCAATACATAACATTCAGAGAGAAAACTCCATGCCCGTTTGGGAAAAAATCAAAGTCGATATTTTTTGTTCTGGAAAGGAATGCCTGTATTTTATTTATCCCGAGGAAGTGCAAAACGTGCATCTCGCCTCTTATGCTCTGCAATATTTGGGCGATTATTTTACAGAATAGACTTTTTTTATTCGCTCAGTTATGTTATAATGCACTGGAATTTTTGGTAAAGGAGGAAGAATATGTCCCCAAAGGCACAGGGTGTTAAACAGGCTGCCGCCAACAGAAAGGCATTTCACGATTATTTTGTGCTTGAACGCTATGAAGCGGGTATTGAGCTTTTTGGCACGGAAGTAAAGTCCATACGTGCGGGAACATTAAATTTGAAAGATTCCTTCTGCACCATAAAAGACGGCGAGATATTTATCCGCGGAATGCATATAAGTCCCTACGAGCAAGGCAACATTTTTAATCGTGACCCAATGCGTGCACGCCGGCTGCTGATGCATAAAAAAGAGATTCTCAAACTCAACTCGAAGGTTATGCAGGACGGACTAGCTCTTGTTCCCCTTTCCGTCTATTTTAAGGACAGCCGCGTTAAAGTTGAAGTGGGTCTATGCAAAGGCAAAAAGCTCTACGATAAGCGCGAGAGTGAAGCCAAGCGTCAGGCTGACAGAGATATCGACAGAACATTAAAAAACTATAGATAAACCAGGAGGAAAACTATGAATCCCATCGTAACCATCAAGATGGAAAACGGCTCCGTTATCAAAGCCGAACTCTATCCCGAAATCGCTCCCAACACCGTTAATAATTTCATATCCCTCATCAATAAAGGCTTTTACAATGACAAGATATTCCACCGTGTAATTCCCGGTTTTATGATTCAGGGCGGCTGCCCCAACGGAAATGGCATGGGTGGTCCCGGGTATCAGATAAAGGGCGAATTTGCCGCAAACGGCTTTAAGAATGATCTTAAGCATACTCCCGGCGTTCTTTCTATGGCCCGCGCTATGGATCCCAACTCTGCCGGCAGCCAGTTCTTTATAATGCACGAAGCTGCTCCCTATCTTGACGGCCAGTACGCTGCATTTGGCAAGGTTATTGAAGGCATGGATGTTGTTGACCGCATTGCCCGCGCCAACCGTAACTTTGCTGATAAACCTATCCAGCCCCAGAGAATGGCAAAGGTAACCGTAAAGACCTTTGATGTTGAATATCCCGAACCTAAGAAGGCATAAATGAAAACCGCTATTATTACCGGAGCTTCTGCCGGTCTCGGTCTTCAGTTTGTATCTCAGCTTGAGCAAAATTTTCCGGAGATATCTGAAGTTTGGCTTATTGCAAGGTCGGAAGATAAGCTCACCCAGGCTTCAAAACTGCTGAAAAAAGCCCGCGGTCGAATTATCCCCCTCGACCTTTCCAGTGAATATGATCTTGATAGCTTCGCTAAACTGCTTGACACAGAAAAGCCTGAAGTTTTGCTTCTTATAAATAACGCCGGCTGCGGTTATCTTGCAAATGTTGGCGAAACTGATTACCGTATACAGACAGGTATGGTGGATCTTAACATCAGAGCTTTGACCGCTGTCACCAGTCTATGTATTCCCTACATTATCCGGGGCGGCAGAATCATCAATATCAGCTCGATTGCATCATTCTGCCCCAATCCCCGAATGACGGTTTACAGCGCAAGCAAATCTTATGTTTCCGCCTTCAGTCGGGGAATCAGTGAAGAGCTTAAAGGACGCGGAATCAAAGTTACCGCAGTTTGCTCCGGTCCCATGAGCACCGGTTTTCTTGACGTAGCCGGTATACGGGGTAATTCAAAGACCTTTGATATGCTCCCATTCTGCGATCCCGAAAAGGTAGTCTCCGGAACTTATAGGGCCTCAAAAAAAGGTCGCGCATTTTATACTCCCAGAGCATTTTTTAAGTTTTATCGTTTAGTAGCAAAAATTTTACCGCAGTCACTTATGGTAAAATTTACAAAAACATGATATTATTATTTCAGTTGCAAAGCACCTGACTCCAAAGGGAGCTTATGCTCCCTTTCACATGGGGGTGTACCGGTTTCGACGGGGGTGTAGATGCAGGATAAGCGGGCAGATGCGCCTGGCATCTTAAAAACGGGCAATTATAAATTAAAGAACAACAATAGAACTGTTCTTGCCGCTGCTTAACTA
>JAZSAR010000029.1:0-4541 GCA_045601965.1 Clostridia bacterium | reverse complement strand
AGTAATCCGCCGTGGATTTCATAGCCGAAGTCAAGTAAAATAGAACCGCCTTCCTTAATTGTGCAGACAGGACCGATGTTTAAGGGAGCCTGGAGGGGCTTATCCATCATAAGAGCCTCAACATTGTCAATGTCACCGTTTGTCCATACAATCTTCTTGGGCATCAAGTATCTTTTTGCTCTGGTATCGCGGATACCTTCTGTGAAAACGTTTCTCATATTAATTCTCCTTATAATTTAATATTTCTGCTGTGTAAACGGTATGATAATCACCGTTTTTGTACCATTTTTCATTGCATTCCGGGCAGGTTTCCTCTTTTGACATTTCGGTTTTATAAATGACGCGGCATTCATAAACCATACAGCCGGAAATTCCGGGAACGTCAATTTCCTTTGAAGGAAGGGTTTTTAAATTACACTCTTTAATCTTGTCATAATCCCGTCCCGATTTGCTTCCGCAAAAGGCAAGGGCTGTTTTGTGTGAAGTATCAAAAGGAATTGAAACCGTAAATACCGGGTTTTTATCAAGCAGCTCCTTCGTGTAACGGGACTGGCGCACCATAACGGCAAAAACACTTTTTCCCTGGGAAATGCCGATTTGCCCCCAACCTATTGTCATAGGGTTAAATTTGCCGTCATAACCTGCTGTGAGGTAAGCACCGAAAGTTCCCATATTGGTAAGTGCTTTTCCCGAATTTTCTAAAAAATTCATCAAATTCCCCCTTGATAAAATTCAACTATTATATTATCATATAATTATGAAAATAGCAACGAAAATATTAAAAAAATTTCCGAAAGAAGGAATAAAATGAAAAGACAGGAAAAAATTCTGATTGTCAGGGAACGCTTGTCAGCGCTCTACCCAGATTCGGAATGTACCCTTACCTATAAAGACCCGTTTCAGTTACTCATCGCAACACAGCTTGCGGCACAGTGCACCGATGCACGGGTTAATATTGTGACGAAAACCTTATATAAAAAATATCCCACGGTTGAGTCCTTTGCTGCTGCTGATTTGGAAGAGCTCCAGCAGGACATAAAAAGTACGGGCTTTTACCACAACAAGGCAAAAAATATAATAGGCTGCGCAAAAAAGCTTTTATCTGATTTCGGCGGAAAAGTGCCGAAAACCATGGATGAGCTTTTATCCCTTCCCGGAACAGGCAGAAAAACCGCAAACCTTGTATTGGGCGATGCCTTCGGAATTCCGGGAATCGTAATTGACACCCACGCAAAACGTCTGGCGGGAAGAATAGGCTTAACGAAAGAAGAAACACCCGAAAAAATAGAAAAGGACTTAATGAAGTTTACACCAAAGGACTACTGGACTATGCTTGGCCATCACTTTGTTGACCACGGAAGAGCGGTTTGTGATGCAAGAAAACCGAAATGTGAAAACTGCGTGCTTTCAGACATCTGCACATACGCAAAAAAGAATAAAAAATAATTTGCCGCATAGCCTTTAAATAGGAGGCGGTTTTATGGCGAAAATTTCTGAATTCAGGCAAAAGGAAGTGCTTGATATTGCGACGGGAAAACGCCTTGGTTACATCTGCGATATGGAAATAGATGATGCATCAGGGCGTATAATTTCGGTTACGGTGCCGTCGGGAAAGCTCTTTTCATCGATTATGAAAAATTCCGACAGGATAATTCCCTGGGAAAACATAGAAAAAATAGGAAAAGATATGATACTTGTAAGGGGCGAAGAAGATGGATACGAAAGAAATAATAAAAAAAGCCTTTTTGATGTGCGAAACGAATGAACCGGACAACATAACCCTTACGGATTTTAACGGCGTAAAGGTGAAAATGGATGCATCGGGCTTAGAAATAGGCTACAGTACAATTCCTCAGCTTATGCGGGGCTGTATGCTTCTGGCGAAGGCGAAAAAAGAGGGAAAGGAAAGCTTTGAAACAGAAGAGCATCCCCGATTTTCTACCTGCGGTGCAATGATAGACGTTTCGAGGAACGGCGTCATGCGTCCATCAAAGGTTTTTGAATTTATCGACTATATGGCACTTTACGGACTTAATATGCTGATGCTCTATACAGAGGATACCTACGAGGTTGAAGGATGCGAAATGTTCGGCTATCAGCGTGGAAGGTATAAGAAAGAAGAGCTTAAAGCTATTGATGAGTACGGAAAGGCTATGGGCGTTGAAATAATCCCTTGTGTGCAGACTTTGGCACATCTTGCACATTACACAAAATGGATTGAAGGTATGAGCCTTTCGGACAGACCGGGCATTTTATGTGCAAACCACCCGCCGGTATATGAATTTATAGAAAAATGCATTGCAACCTTAAGAGAGTGCTTTTCATCAGACAGAATACATATCGGAATGGACGAAGCTTTTGAAATAGGCCGCGGTAAATATCTTGACAGGTTTGGCATTAAGGACAGAAAAGAAATTATAACCGAGCATCTTATAAAGGTTGATGAAATCTGCAAAAAGTATAACTACAAGCCTATGATGTGGTCGGATATGTATTTCCGCTATCCCGGTAAGGTGGGAGACTTTCACAGAGAAAGCACAGTTTCGCCTGAAATTGCGGAAAGAATCCCCGATGTTGATATGGTATACTGGGACTATTACAACACCGAGGAAGCTTTTTATTCAGACATTATGAAAAAGCACGAAGAGCTTGGTAAAACCACCTGCTTTGCGGGAGGAATATGGACCTGGAACGGCTTTTTGCCGATAGGAAATTACACGGAAAACACCACGGAAAGCGCACTCAAGGCAGCACTTTCTCACAAGCTTGACACCTGCTTTGCAACACTCTGGTCAAACGACGGATGCGAAACAAACCACTTCCTTGCAATGGGGCTTATGGCATATTTTTCCGAGTTTTGCTACAGAGGCGAAGCTGTGACGAGGGAAGAAGTCTACAAAGCGGGCGAATTTGTTTCGGGACTTTCTAGAGAGTTTTATGATGCCTGCTCTGATTTTCATATTGCAAGGGATGTATCAAAGGATACTTTTATGCTTGATACTCACCCTGTGGGCAAAAAGCTTGTCTGGGCTGATATTCTCCACGGAATCCACGGCTGTGAGGTGGATTCAGGTAGCTATATATCAAAAATGAAAAAGGCAAAGGCATTAATGGATGAGTATGCATCGAGCCTAGACAGAAACGAAGAAAACTATATCTATGCATCCCTCCTTTTTGAAATTGCGGGCATAAAGTGCGATATATTCTCAAATATCAAAAAACACTACGATGAGGGAGACAGGGCGTATTTCGATAAGCTTTCGGGTGAAACTCTTCCGCATCTTTATGAGCTTTATGAGCAGCTTTCGGATATCCACGAAACCATGTGGCTTGCAACCTATAAGCCCCACGGCCTGGAGGTATTGCATATGCGCTATGCCTCAACATTAAAAAGGCTTATATATACCAAAAAGGTATTTGAAATTTACGCCCTCGGCGAAAGTGATAAAATAGAGGAACTCGAAAATAACCCCATCTACGGCAAAGGCTTCGGAAAAGGCTTTATGAATGTATATACACCCTGCTGGTAAGAAAAAAGGTCTGTGAAAAATCACAGACCTTTTTTTGCTATCTGACTTGGGGTCAATCCCGTATTTTTTTTAATAAATGCACTGAAATAATAAGGCGTGCAAAAGCCACACATCTCGGAAACCTCCGATATGGTGTAGTAGCCTGAGCATAAAAGCTCCTTTGCAAATGCGAGCCTTAAATCGTTGATATAAGAAAGGGGAGATTTCCCCGTATAATCGGAAAATACTTTACGGAAATAGGTTTCACTCATATTAAGCTTTTGCGAAAGGTGTGAAACAGACATATTTCTGTCCGTAAAATTGTCGTGGATATAGGATAAAAGAGCTTCAATTTTAGCTGATGTATCGCTTATGTTTTTTGAGGCAGAATCCTTTTCCATAAGTGAAAGGATTTTATAAAACAGACTTTTTACCTCATATTCATATCCCGGATGTTTTTTTAAGTGAGCATAATACATTTCAGAAAAGAGCTTTTCGTATTGATGGGGAAAAGAAGGTGTGAAAACAATAAGGTCATCTGAAAGCGGAACATCCGAATTGAAATGAACAATATATAAAACCTCTTCCTCGCAGTTAAGCTCATACTGAAGATATGCAGGAGCAAAAACAATATCCTTGCTTTTTGCGTGCATATAAGTATCTTTGCACTTAAATGAAGAATTGCCTTCCAGGCGGAATGAGAGGGCGTGATAAGGTCTCGGAATACCTGAGGAAATACATTTTGGCCTCTCGATAAGGAAAACAGAAATAGGCTCACAGTTTATTGCTTTTGTTTTGAAAAACATAAAATCACCTTCAGGGAAAGTATAATATTAAAAGATTTTGTTGTCAATAGAGTTTTGAAAAACGTATTTTTTGTTTCGGAATGCGTATTGTTATTTTTGCAAAAAAGAGTAAAATGAAGTAAAGGAGTGATTTTATGTCTTTAATTATCATAGAAGCAACCATTGATCCCGCATATAAAAAAGCCACGGAGATTTTTAACGAAATGTATGAAAAGGTGACGGGGAA
>JAZSAR010000028.1:0-2563 GCA_045601965.1 Clostridia bacterium | reverse complement strand
AAATCTCGATTTTATTTTTTTCTTGAACAAAACAAGGGGAAGCATTCTTATAAGATAAGTGATTCCCGCCATTACCAATAAATAAATCCAAAAACTCATACTGCCGCCTCCTTACGCCGCTTCTTCCACATCAACGGGATGTAAAACAGCAAACACCGCACTTGCTAAAACAGCACATATAATTACAGAAAATCCTGTAGGAACCGTTGATAAGAGCGGCAGATACTTAAACATACAGCTTAATACAATGGCAAAAAGCACGCACAGCGCCGTTGCTCCATGCTTTTTGCTTGGCGGAACAACTATTGCGATAAACATTGCATAAATTGCGATGCCAAGTGCCGATGTGACAGAATCCGGAAGTATATCCCCCGCCCAGGCGCCAAAGAGCGTCCCTATGCTCCAGCCAAAGTAGGGCGTTATGATAAGACCGTATAAAAACCTTTTTCCCACACTTCCCTTAAGGCTTGATGCCACGGCAAAAACCTCGTCCGTATTGACAAAGGAAATCACAAAGCGGTCAAAAAGATTTACCTTATCCGAAAGCTTCTGGGAAAGGGAAATCGACATAAGAGCATATCTTAAATTTATGATTATCTGGGATAGTGCCAGTTCAAAAAGCGTTCCTCCGGCGGCAATTATGGGTACTGCCGCAAGCTGGCCTGCCGAGGTCACATTTGTCATTGATATAAAAAGTGTTTCAAGTATGGAAAGGCCCTGTCCAACGGTGAAAATACCAAAAGCAAAGGATACGGAAAAATAGCCGAGGCAGATGGGAATTCCCGCAACGAGACCTTTCTTAAAACTGTTGTTGTCCAAAATAAAACCTTCTCTCAAAATTTTGCAAAGAAACCGCCGCATCAAACGATGCGGCAGTAATTATCATACTTTAATAACGCCCATACCTTCCAATACGGAAAATCCGAGAATCAGAAGGATGAATATGGGAGCTACATACTTTATTATAAATGAAAACATTTTCTTTTTCTTGAATGTGCCTGTAAGCTCAACCTCTTCAATCAAAGCGGAAGGCTTCAAGACGTAGCCTACAAAAATACAGGTGCAGAACGCAACAATCGGCATAAGCACACTGTTGCTTGCAAAGTCAAAGAATGACAAGAAGTCCATTCCGATAATCTTTATATCTGCCCAGATACCGTTGCCGAGGGATGAGGGAATACCTAAAAGTATGCAGAACAAAAATACGAATATGCAGGAAAAGCTTCTGTTCCACTTGAACTTATCGCAGAATATGGATACAACGGTTTCCATAAGGCTTATGGAAGATGTAAGCGCCGCAAAAAGCACTAAAAGGAAGAATGCCGCACCCAATATATTTCCGCCGGGCATAGAATCAAACACTTTGGGAAGTGTAACGAACATAAGTCCGGGGCCTTTACCCAATGCCTCTTCATTTCCTCCTGAGAATACAAATACCGCAGGAATAATCATAAGACCTGCAAGAAATGCAATTCCCGTATCGAAAATTTCAATCTGCTTGACTGAGCTTTCCAGGTTTACATCCTTTTTCATATATGAGCCGTAGGTTATCATAATACCCATTGCAAGGCTCATCGAGTAAAAGAGCTGTCCCATAGCCGCAAGAACGGTTGTGAAGGAAAACTTTGAAAAATCGGGAGTTATGTAGTATAAAACACCTTCCCAGGCTCCCGGCATACATGCAGAATATACCGCAATTATCAAAGAGAGAACGACAAGTACAGGCATCATTACCTTGCTTACCTTTTCAATACCCTTCTCAACGCCGAAGAATACAACAATTGCAGTTACACCCATAAACACAGCGAACCATAAAATAGGCTCACCAACGCCACCGATAAAGTCTCCGAAAAAGGCATCATCTGCCGCCGCGTGTCCCTGTCCCGAGAGATAAACCGCAAGGTACTTTGCTACCCAACCGCCTATTACGGAATAGTAAGGAAGTATAATCATAGGAATAATCGCACCTAAATATCCGATAAAAGAAAATCTCTTATCAAGGGCACGGAAGGCGCCGACTGCACTTAAGCCCGTTTTTCTTCCTATGGCAATTTCGGCTGTCATTAAGGCAAATCCGAAGGTTAATGCAAGAATTATATATGTAAGAAGGAAAATTCCTCCTCCGTACTGCGCCGCAAGGTAAGGAAAGCGCCATATGTTTCCGAGTCCTACCGCAGAGCCTGCTGCTGCAAGAACAAATCCGATTTTACCGGAAAAGCTGCTTCTTTTAGTTTCCATTTAATCTCCTCCAAAAGTTGTTATCGACTTAGTATAACACAAAAGTCTCATTCTGTCAATTTTTGTTATCGTGCAAAATCTAAAATATCATCTTCCTTTAGCGAAAGGACGTTTACCATCATTTCACACTTTGGTATATAATATTCATCATAATTATGAACATTATGGGCATCGCTTCCGAAAACGAACTTACATCCGCATTCCTTAGCTATATTAAACATTCTTATTTCCTCGGCCTTCTCAATTGTTGTCTCATCAAAAATCTTCATTGAGCCGATGTTTATTTCCACAGCTATCCCCTTTTCTGCCGTTGCAGTAAAAAGAT
>JAZSAR010000027.1:0-11409 GCA_045601965.1 Clostridia bacterium | reverse complement strand
ACTTTATTACAGAAAGCGCTTTTTCAAGTTCTTCCGTCTTTATATTGAGCGGAGGAAGAAGCCTTACCTTGTTTTTAGCTTTTATTACAAGAACTCCTTTTCCCATACACTCTTTAATAACTTCGCCTGCATCCTTTTCGGTTTCTATGCCAATCATAAGTCCCTGGCCGGAAACACTCTTAACGCCTTTCGCTCCCGTAAGAGATGAAAAAATCATTTCGGATTTTTCCTTTACTTCGGATAAAAGTGTATCGTCAATTCTTTCAATTATGCTTACAGCACCTGCCGCTGCAATGGGATTTCCGCCGAAGGTTGAGCCGTGATCGCCGCTTTTTAACACATTTTCAGTTTTTTCAAACATCATACAGCATCCGATGGGGATACCGCCGCCAAGTCCCTTTGCGGTGGTTACAACATCAGGGGTGATTCCGTAATTCATATATGCATAAAGTGAACCGCATCTTCCGTTCCCGGTCTGTA
Organism: Clostridia bacterium; assembly: GCA_045601965.1. Lineage (GTDB taxonomy): Bacteria > Bacillota > Clostridia > CAKSNL01 > HGM11501 > HGM11501. The sequence goes on along the minus strand of JAZSAR010000027.1, from coordinate 10,929 downwards.
CCTCGTCAACCATTACGAGGATGTCCTTTTCCTTTGCAATACGGCAAACTTCTTTTACAAATTCCTCGGTAAGAGGCATAACGCCCCCTTCGCCCTGTACCATTTCCATCATAATTGCGGCAACATTTTCCTTTTCGGCAAGTGCCTTAAATGCATCAATATCCCCTGCATCTATATGTAAGAAGCCGTCGGGAAGGGGCAAAAACGACTTATGGAAAACATCCTGTCCTGTTGCGGCAAGTGTCGCTAAAGTTCTTCCGTGGAAGCTGTTATTGAGGGTTATGATTTTCGCCCCCTCTATCCCCTTATCCTCGGCATATTTTCTCGCAACCTTTATGGCGCATTCATTTGCCTCTGCACCGGAGTTTCCGAAAAACACCTTTTTAGCTCCTGTTTTTTCGCAGAGCATTTTAGCAAGACGGGTGCAAGGCTCGGTATAGTAAAGATTTGAAGTATGCTGAACCTTTGAAAGCTGGCCCGTTACTGCCTTAACCCACTCGTCATCGGAATACCCAAAGGCGTTTACCGCAATTCCGCTTCCGAGATCAATATACTCTTTGCCCGCTTCATCGTATGCCAAAGCACCTTTTCCCTTTACTATCGCAAGAGGGAAACGTGCATAGGTATTTGCAATGTACTTACTGTCGTCATTTATAATGCTCATAATCCTGCCTCACTTTTATCGCGGATAACCATTGTTCCCGCACCTTCGTCCGTAAGAGTTTCCAGAAGCAGTGCGTGGGGCACTCTTCCGTCCAAAATAGTAACTCTTTCAACACCCATATTGATTGCCTCGATACAGCATTCAACCTTGGGAATCATTCCGCCGCAGATTATTCCGTCGGCAAATAAGGTTTTCGCCTCCGCTATATCCATACAGTGGATAACGGAATCGGGATCGTCCTTATCCCGGAGAACGCCTGTTATATCCGTCATTGAGATAAGTCTTTCAGCCTTAAGTGCACCTGCGATGAATGCCGCCGCAGTATCTGCATTTATGTTGTAGGTGTTACCCTCCATATCGCATCCTACCGTGGAAACGATGGGAATATAGCCCTTTTCTATTAAATCGCATACAGGCTCGGTATTAACCTTTGTAATTGTGCCCACATAGCCGTAGCGCTCGTCCTTCATTTCCGCCTCAATCATATGGCCGTCAATACCGGAAATACCCATAGCCTTGCCGCCCTTCTGTTCAATAAGGCTTACAAGATTTTTGTTGATTTTTCCGGCTAAAATCATCTGCACAATGTCAACGGTTTCCTTGTCTGTTACACGAAGACCGTCCAGAAATACGGATTCTTTGCCGATTTTCTTAAGCATATCGCTTATTTCGGGGCCGCCGCCGTGAACCACAACAACCTTTACGCCGATTAAGTGAAGAAGAACAATGTCTTCCATAACCTGCTGTTTAAGCTCTTCGTTTATCATTGCATTTCCGCCGTATTTTACCACAACGATTTTGCCGTAATACTGCTGAATATAAGGAAGCGCCTGAGTTAATATTTCAGCCCTCTGGGCATTTGTTACTTTAAGTTCCATCATTAGTCCCCCACTTTTATCAGGTTCTGTAGTCTCCGTTTATTTTAACATAATCATATGTAAGGTCGCATCCCCATGCAACAGAATCAGCCACTCCGTCGTTTAAGTCAACCAAAATGTCAATTTCCTTCTCCAAAAGAATTTCCTTTGCAATTTCTTCGGAGAAATCAACTCCCGCACCGTCCTTGCACACAAGGATTTTACCCTTGGGAGATGAAAAGTGAACATCAACCTTATTTACATCAATATCAGCACCGCTGTAGCCCAGAGCACAAAGCACTCTTCCCCAGTTTGCGTCTGCACCGAACATTGCCGCCTTTGTAAGGGATGAGCAGATAACACTCTTTGCGGCAGTCTTTGCCGCATCCTTGCTCTTTGCGCCTGTTACAATACACTGAAGGAGCTTTGTTGCACCCTCACCGTCCCCTGCAATCATTCTGCAAAGCTGTACTGTTAAAGTATTAAGCGCCTTACAGAAGGTTGCAAAGTCTTCGCCCTCTTCTGTGATTTCCTTATTTCCTGCCATACCGTTTGCCATAACCGCAACCATATCGTTTGTGGAAGTATCACCGTCAATACTCAACATATTGAAGGTTTCTGTTATATCACCGGAAAGCGCCTTCCCGAGCATTTCTGAGCTTATAGCCGCATCGGTTGTGATAAACACAAGCATTGTTGCCATATTGGGGTGAATCATACCGCTACCCTTTGCGATGCCGCCCATTTTGCAGGTAACGTTTCCTATTTCAAAGCTTACGGCAACTTCCTTTTTAACGGTATCTGTTGTCATAATGCCTTCTGCCGCGTCAAGTCCGTCGCATTTAAGATTAGCACAAAGAGAAGGAATCCCTTCCTTTATGGGAGTTATGTCAAGCTTCTGACCGATAACGCCGGTGGATGCAACAATTATATCATCCTTGTTTATCTTAAGCTCGTCAGCAATTAATGCGCTCATATTCTCGGCAACTTCAATGCCGTCGGCGTTACAGGTATTAGCGTTTCCGCTGTTACAGATAACCGCCTGTGCATAACCGTCGGACAAATGCTTTTTGGTTACGGTCAAAGGTGCGCCCTTTACAAGATTGGTGGTATAAACAGCCGCAGCTGTTGCTCTTTTCTCACTTACGATTAACGCAAGGTCTTTTTTCACTTTATTTTTTCTTATTCCGCAGTGAATGCCTGATGCCTTAAAGCCTTTTGCCGCACAAACGCTGCCTTCAATTAACTTAATTTCACTCATTTTTCTTCTCCTTATAACTCAAGTGAGCATTTTTCGTCTTTTCCGAGGGCGATATTCATACACTGAATTGCCGCTCCTGATGCGCCCTTACCTAAATTGTCATATCTTGCAACAAGGATTATTCGCTCTTCGTTTCCGTAAACGGAAATTCTCATAAAGTCCTTGCCGGAATATTTAACGGAGGACAAGAAGCCTTCCTCATCATTCTCAACATATTTTACAATGTCTGTATTGTACTTTTCTTTGTAAAGATTTTTTATATCCTCTATTCCGCCCTTTAATAAATCGCTTGCAAAAATCGGAACTGTCACTTCCATACCGCTGTAAAAATCCCCGACTATGGGACAGAATACCGGAGCAGTGGAAAGTCCTGTTATTTTAACCATTTCCTTAAGGTGCTTGTGATTCTGCGAAAGGCCGTACTGTCTCGGACCTTTGAGATAAGGATTTTCTTTCGCCTCATACTCTGCAATCATTTTCTTTCCGCCGCCTGAATATCCCGTTAAGGAATGGCAGGAAATATGCGCATCGGGCGATAAAAATCCATTTTCTATCAAAGGATACAAAAGTGCGATAAATCCGCCTGCGTGACAGCCCGGAACCGCAATTCTTTTGGAGTTTTTAATCTTTTCTCGGTGAACTTCCGAAAGCTCCGGAAAGCCGTAGGCAAAATCACTTTCTGTTCTGTGAGCCGTTGATGTATCAATTATAATAACATCATCCCCCGCCAATGAAACGGATTCCCTTGCCGCATCGTCGGGAAGACATAAAAAGGTTACATCACTTTCGTTAATTGCCCGCTTTCTTGCTTCCGGGCTTTTCCTTTCCTCCTCGGGCAAGCGGATTAATTCTATATCCTCCATCGCCCCGAGTCTTTCATATATACGAAGGCCCGTTGTTCCCGCAGAGCCGTCTATGAATATTTTAGTTTTCTTGTCGCACATAAATATCACCGCATTTTATCATTTTGCATAATTATAGCATCAGTCATAGGAAAAAGCAAGGCTTTTTTTGCTTTATTTTTAATATTTATGCATTTTACCAATTTCTTTATGCATAAACTTACATTTTTGTTTATTTTTCTTGCATAAAAATAAAGTTGCAGAGCGAAAGAGGCTTTTCGCTCTGCGCAAATTCAATCAGAATGTTATTGTGTGAGTCTTTTCAACGGTTTTTCCGGGCTCTACAAGAATGATTCCCTCACGCTTTGTTATATCTCCGTCAGAGTCTGTACGGTCAATAAAGCTGCACCAGGGCTCAATGCATACATAATCTGCATCTTCCTTATGCCAGAGGACAAGATAGTCAATTCCGGGGAAGTCAATTTTTATCTCTCTGCCCCCATCCTTTCTTCTTAAGGTAACACTTCTTGACTTATGGTCTTTTATAACATAGGAGTCTGTTCCGAAAACTCCGCGTGTAAGGGGAAGTGTCCTTTCAGTAAGTTCAATCTTTTTCGTTTCGCCGTTGACAAGTCTTCCATCCATAACCTGATGCATAAGGAAGTCATCCTCCGGAAATACGATTTCATAATTTTCAATTCCGTCAGGAAGATTATACGCCTCATGGCTTCCGAAGGATGCGGGAAGAATTTTTCCGTCCCTGTTTTCCACGCTGTAGGTTGTAATTACTTTATTGTCCGAAAGCTTGTATTCTACACGGAAGGAGAAAAGGAAGGGATACTTTTTAAGTGTTTCTTCGTTTTCTTTAAGACAGAATACAACTCTGTCATCTGAAAGCTCTTCCACCTCGAAAACCGAGCCCTTGGAAAAGCCATGCTGAGGCATTTCGTACCACTTACCGCCGTAATGGTATTTGCCGTCTTTAAGGCTTGAACATATGGGGAAAAGTACGGGTGAATGATCTTCCCAGATGAGTCTTCCGTTATCTTGCCAGAGCTGTTCCTCACCCTTATATTTAAGGCTTTCGCACTGTGCCCCCATTGATGTGAATTTCATTTCAATAAATTCGTTTTTAATTGTAACTCCTACTGCCATTCTGCCTAATACCTCCCCTACTTTTTCGTGTGACACATAATTTGCAAGTCTGTCCACACTTGTTTCTTCTTTATTAATGAGCGCCAGATACTGCCCGTGAAAATACCTGAGCAATCCCGCCGCGGGATATACCATAAGGCTTGTTCCCGCAATTATAAGTAAGTCTGCTTTCGAAATATGCATAACAGCCTTTTCCACCACATCATCTGAAAGTGCCTCGTCATAAAGCACCACATCGGGCTTTATAACACCGCCGCAGGTGCATTTCGGAACGCCCTCGGCATTCTTTATATATGCGGCATCGTAAAACTTATTGCAAGCTATGCAATAGTTTCTGTGAACGCTTCCGTGAAGCTCCAATACATTTACGCTTCCCGCAGATTGATGAAGCCCGTCAATGTTCTGCGTAATTATCGCCTTAAGCTTCCCTGATTTTTCAAGCTCGGTAAGCTTTTTATGTGCCTTGTTGGGAAGTATATCAAGGTCTATCATTTTATTTTTGTAAAATGAGAAAAACTCTTCCGTATGTTTTTCAAAGTAGCCGTGGCTTAAAATCATTTCGGGAGGAACGTCGCTTTTCTCGTTGTAAAGTCCGTCCTTGCTTCTGAAATCTTTAAGCCCCGATTCGGTGCTTACGCCTGCCCCGCCGAAAAACACAATGTATTTACAGCTGTTTATAAGTCTCTGAAGCTTGTCCATAATAACTCCTTATAAAATAAGGCTGCTAATGCAGCCTTATTAATTATTCTTCTGTATTATCCGCTGTTGTTTTCACTTCTTCGGCTTTTTCGCCTACTCTTCCCCAGTAGCGGAAAACCAAGGCTCCCAAAACCCCAAGCATCGCAATTGCAAGTGCCCATATTTTTGATTTAAAGCTTATAACAGCCACCGCACCGAGCACGATGCATATCGCATAAATAGCTAAAACAGCCTGCTTCTGCGAAAGACCGCTGTCTATAAGTCTGTGATGAAGATGCCCTCTGTCAGGAGACATAATGGGACGGTGTTCCTTTATTCTACGGAAAATCGCAAAACTTGTATCAAAAATCGGAATACCGAATGCGATAAAGGGTACCGCAAAGGAAATGATGGCGTGAATTTTGAATAAGCCCATTACAGAAATTACTGCCATTACATATCCTAAAAACGTGGAACCCGTATCACCCATGAAAATGGATGCCGGATTGAAATTATAAGGTAAAAATCCAAAGCAGGATCCAACAAGCGCCGCAGTTAAAATCGCAATTCCGTATTCTCCCTGAATAAGTGCCACACAGAATATGGAGAAGGATGCTATTGCAGAAACACCTGCAGCCAGCCCGTCAAGCCCGTCAATTAAGTTAACTGCATTGGTAAGCCCTACAATCCAGAGGATTGTGATGAAATAGGAAAACCATCCGAATTCAATACCTGTTATGCCGGTATATTCAGAGAACGGGAAAATTATTCTCTCAATTTTTACGCCAAGCACAACGGGAATTGCCGCAGCTATAATCTGAATTACAAACTTGAACTTTGCAGGAAGATTGTACTTATCATCAAATATGCCGAGAACAACCATAATAACTGCGCCGACAAGCATTCCTATAATTTCCTTGCTTAACTTGCCGAAAGCTAAAACGGAAACTAAAAATCCAAGGAATATTGCAAGTCCGCCGATTAACGGAATCGGTTTTTTGTGTATTCTTCTTTTATCCTTCGGAACGTCTATTGCACCGATTTTTGCCGCAAGGATTTTAGCCAGAGGTGTTGTGGCAAAAGCAATGACAAACGAAGCAACAAACGAAAGAATTATTTTTACTGTATCTGTCAAAACGATACCCCCTTATCTTGCAACAAAGCCTAACTTCTTATAAACCTTGTCAAGAGTTCTCTGCGCCACTCTTCCGGCAATTTCAGCGCCGTTTTTGTAAACGCTTTCAATATAGTCCTTATTTTTAGAAATATCCTCATACTTTTCTCTTACGGGACGAAGCATTTCTATTACAGCTTCCGCAGTTTTTACCTTGAATTCGCCGTAGCCGGTGGTTGAAAAACGACTGACTGCATCTTCTATGCTTTCTCCTGTTGCGATGGAATATATGGAAAGAAGATTGTTTATTCCGTCTTTTCCCTCTTTATACTCGATTTTCGCATCAGAATCTGTAACGGCACTCTTGAACTTTTTCATAATAACTTCAGGCGCATCAAGAATTCCGATGTTACCCTTGGGATCGGATTTGCTCATTTTGCTGGTGGGATCAGCCAGGCTCATTACCTTAGCGCCAACCTTTGCAATAACTGCCTCGGGCACACGGAAGGTTTCACCATACACACCGTTGAATCTTGCTGCGATGGTCTGAGCCAGCTCCAAATGCTGCTTCTGGTCAATTCCTACCGGCACCTTGTCCGTCTGATATAATAAAATGTCTGCCGCCATCAAAACGGGATATGTGAAAAGCCCTGCATTGATATTATCTGCATGCTTGGCTGATTTATCCTTAAACTGTGTCATTCTTGAAAGCTCACCCATATAGGTGTAGCAATTAAGCACCCATGCAAGCTGTGCGTGGTGGGGCACATGGCTCTGGAAATAAATCAAGCTTTTTTCAGGATCAAGTCCGCAGGCGAGATAAAGTGCTAAAAATTCCATGCATCTTGCCCTAAGCTCCTTAGGCTCCTGTCTTACGGTTATACAATGCTCGTCTACAACGCAGAAACAGCAATCATATTCATCCTGCATTTTGAGCCAGTTTTTTACCGCTCCTATATATCCGCCAAGTCCCAGCGCACCTGAAGGCTGGATACCGGAAAACACTCTTTGTTTTTTCTCTTCGCTCATAATGAGCCTCCTTATTGTAAAGTTTTAAGCTTTGCCTATTCAACTTGCGTAAAATGACAACTTCGGTTGTCGCACCCCGGTTGATTTCTTTTCACAAGTCACCTTGTCGTTGCATTCAACACCGGATGCAAAACCTTTTCCGCCTACTTTAATTATCAATAGTCGCATTCTGTTTTATTTTATCACAAAAAGAAGAATTTGTAAAGCCTTATTAATGGAATTTTCAGTTTATTTTTTCATATACATAAAATAAAAGCAAAAAAATACCCGCATTTGTAAAATACAGGAGATATATTATGAAAAGCAAACTCATCTGCATATCTTTAATTTTTATATCTATGGTATTCCTTCCCCTTTCGTTATATACGCCACCTGATAATAAAAATGAGCAAATTATACAAGGCGAAGAAATCCCTTATACCGAGCCTTCCGTATCCGTACTTAACATATATGACGGAAGCGTTTTTTCCGTCCCTATGGAGGAATATCTTCTCGGAGTTGTTTTAGCTGAGATGCCTGCTTCCTTTGAAACAGAGGCGTTAAAGGCACAAAGCGTTGCTGCAAGAACTTACACCAAAGGAAAGCTTGATTCACCCGCCCACGAAAATGCGGATATATGTATGGCTGCATCCTGCTGTCAGGCGTATATCTATCCATCTTTATATGAAGGCGGCAAAGAAAACCTCATAAAAGTAAAAGACGCTGTTGACGGAACAAGGGGCAAAATAATGACATATGAAAACGAGCCTGTTTTAGCCGTATTTCACTCCATGAGTGCGGGAAAAACCGAGGATGCCGAAAATGTATGGGGCGAAAAGGTCCCCTATCTTAAATCCGCCGAAAGCTTTGGCGAAGAGAATATAGACAGGTTTGAAACAAGTGTTACCATAAGCTTTTCCGAATTTCGGAATAAGGTGAATTCCGAGGGCGCCTCTGTCTCTTCACCTTCCGATATCGGAAATGCGGATATATCGGAGGCCGGCTATGTAAAATCCATCATAATAGGCGGAAAAAGTTTTAAGGGAACAGATATACGAAGCCTCTTTTCCCTGCGCTCCGCCGCATTTACCATAACTGCCGATGATGCTCTTGTCACCTTTTCCGTAAAAGGCTATGGTCATGGCGTGGGTATGAGTCAGCACGGAGCAAACGTCCTTGCAAAGGAAGGAAAAAGCTATGATGAAATATTAAAGCATTACTACAGCGGTGTGGAAATTGAAACTATAAAATAAACATTCTTTATAAAAAACGGTAAGCAATATTGCTTACCGTTTTTATCAGCTTTTACCCAGTTCAACATCAAAGCCCGAAAAATATTTTGCAAGGCGAAGTAAGTCTGCTCTTGTAAGCTGTCCGTCACCTGTTACGTCCGATGCTGCTTCGTCTATTTCAACCTCAAAGCCCGAAAAATGCTTTGCAATACGAAGAAGGTCACCTCTGGTAACTTCGCCGTCCCCTGTTACATCGCCGGGGATAGATGTTTCAAACTCAACTTCCGCCATAAAAAACTGTCTGTTTTCACCATCAATATATATTTCCCCGAAGTTTTCTTCTTTCCCCCTGAACTTTACACATTTAATGGCTTCAGCATCATTAAATGCATAATATCCAATATCCGTAATTGTAGAAGGAAGGCTGATTTCACCAATTTCCCCACATCCGAAAAACGCATAACCTGATATTGAAAGAGTGCCATCTTTAACCCTTACATCTCCTTCAAGATATTCCTCAGCCTTCAAAAGGTGCTTTCCCAGATACAAAACTCCGTTCTCCCAGTTATTTTTATTAAAATAAAATCCTGTTTCAGAAAAAGCATCTCCGCCTATATTCAAAACGCTGTCAGGTATTTCTACCTCGCTAAGTTCTTCACACCCGTAAAATGCTTCTGCTGCAATTGTAAGCGTTCCGCTTTTAACCGTATAACTTCCCGAAAGAGATTCTTCAGCATCAAGAAGATGCTTTCCGGAATAAAGTACTCCCTTGCTCCAATTGGAAGAAGTGTTATAATATTTCGTATCGCCGAATGCAGAGTAGCCTATATGCTTTACAGTATCCGGAATAGTAATTTTCGAAAGTTTTGTGCAATATTCAAAAGCGGCATCTCCTATATAGTTAACCCCGGAAGGAATAACTATTTCAGCAAGACTTTCGCATCCTGAAAATGCATAGCCTCCGATTTTCTTAAGAGTGGCGGGCAAATTCACCGCCGTAACATCCGTACAACCTTCGAAAGCACTGTCTGCAATCGTAAGTGTGCCGTTTTTTACACTGTAGCTTCCTGCTGCCGCTTCGTTTACGGAAATGAGATGCTTACCCATATAAAGCAATGCCGTTCCGTTCCAGTTTTTTGCATCGTTATAATAACCCGTATATTTGAAAGCATTTCCTCCTATGCTTATAATGTCGTCGGAAAGTGATATTTTTTTCAAATTCCCGCAACCGTAAAACGCTCCTGTCAATATATACCTTACACTTTCCGGTATATCAGCCTCAGACAACATATCACAATCGCTGAACGCTGCCGCATCTATAGATATAAGGCTTTCAGGAAGCACCACACTCTCAAGAGCCACGCATTCCATAAAGGCGCTGTCTCCAATGCTTACAACCCCTTCGGGTATAGCCACTGAGGATAAGTTGTGACACATCTTAAATACACCTTCTGAAATTTCTTTCAATCCGGAAGGGAGGGTTATATCTGACAAATATTCGCACTCCCTGAATGCATACGTTCCTATATCTTTAATCGTTTCTGGCATATCAATCTCTTCAAGACCTGTATTTTTGTAAAAAGCATATGTTTTTATATTATCAAGACTTTCCGGGAGTTTAAGGTATGACAGATTTTCACCGTATGCAAAGGCATATGTTCCTATTACCTCTATACCTTCCGGAGCAGTATATTCGCTTAAATTCTTTCCCGCAGGATAAATTACAAGCTCCGTCTTTTCTTTGTTAAATAAAATTCCATCTGAAGAGGAATAAAACTCATTTTCTCCATCAACAGTTATTTCTTCAAGGCTCGTACATCCCAAAAATGCAGCTATTCCGATATTCTCCACATCCGCTCCAAGAAATACGCTTTCAAGAGCTTTGTTATCCTTAAAAGCATAATTCCCTATTGTTGTCACGCCTGATGATATTATAACATTTTTTATTTGCGCGCCATTTCCCCACGGAGCACCGCCCGAGTAGCCTCTGTCTGCCATTTCTCCCGTACCCGATATGGTAAGAGTGCCGGAATCATCCAATGTCCAAGTAAGATCATCGCCGCAAGTACCTGTACTTGCCATAAGCTCAACCTCATCTTCAACGACTTCAAAAAGCTC
>JAZSAR010000026.1:0-5291 GCA_045601965.1 Clostridia bacterium | reverse complement strand
GAAAAAGAGCTTTGCGAATTTCGGTGCCCGTTCAAGTGACACCTTTATGCCTTTTTTTGACGTTACGGCAAAGGGAAAAGGCTATATATGCGCCATAGGCTGGAGCGGCGGATGGACTGCAAGCTTTGAGCGGACAGAGGGAGGATGCCTGATGAAATCGGGACTTTCCGATGCGGCGTTTTACTTAAAGCCGGGAGAAAAAATAAGAACCACTTCCGTCCTTGTAATGAAGTATGATGATGAAGAGGAAAAGCACAATAAGTTCCGCGCCCTTATAAGGGAACATTTTTCTCATAAAAACGAAGGAAGGACAAAAAGGGACGGTCTTATGGCTTTTGAGCTCTGGGGCGGACTTCCGACAGACGAGATGAAAAAGAGAATAGGAGAGCTTAAGGAGTGCGGCATCAGATTTGAAGAAATATGGATTGATGCGGGCTGGTACGGAAACTGCACTAACTGCACCGACACCTTCAGCGGTGACTGGGGCACAAAAACAGGGGACTGGTTTGTAAATGAAAACGTCCATCCGGGAAAGCTTTCCGATGTGGCGGAATGCACAAGAGATGCCGGTATGAATCTTATGCTCTGGCTTGAGGCGGAGCGCGCTGTAAAGGGAACTGAAATTTATAAAGAGCATCCCGAGTGGTTTATGGATGACGGACGTGGCGGAATGCATAAGGTTCTTATGCTCGGAAATGATGAAGCATACAGCTACATAAAGGAAACCATATGTCACTACATAAGGGAGCTTAAGCTTTCCTGCTACCGCCAGGATTCCAACGTGCCGCTTTCCGATTACTTCCGCAATAATGACGAAGAGGGAAGGCGCGGAATCACGGAAATCACCCATATTACAAAGCTTTATGAGCTGTGGGATTATCTGCTTTCAGAATTTCCGGGACTTATTATAGACAACTGCGCATCGGGCGGAAGAAGGATTGACATTGAAACCTTAAAGCGGTCAATCCCCTTCTTCAGAAGCGACTATCAGTGCAACTTCAACGAAAATTCCGAGGTGCTTCAGGCACACAATGCAAATATCTCCTGCTATATTCCCTATAACGGCTGTACTTCCAAAACCAAAAACGATGACTATGCCATAAGGAGCTCCTATTCCGCAAGCTGGGGCGGGGCATATTACAATGCAATTTTCCAGGATATGACTGAGGAGGACTTTATCTGGGCGAAAAAGATTTCGGATGAATATTTGAGAATCAGAAAATACTTCCCGAAGGACTTTTACAACCACGGCTCGGTACGGTTTGATGATACCTCCTGGGCAATTTTCCAGTATCACGACAGGACTACTGACAGCGGAATAGTGCTGGCGTTCAGAAGGGAAAAATCACCCTTTGATACGGCGAATATCACTCTTAAAGGTGTAAAGGGCGACTATACTTTTGAAAACTTAAATGACGGAAATAAATTTAAGGGAAGCGCCGAAATGAAAATTACCCTGCCCGATAAAAGAAGCAGCGTAATTTTTGAATACAGAAAATAAAAAAATGGCTGAAAAGCCATTTTTTTATTGAAGGTAAGCCTTTCTTATGATAAAATAAAATCAGAAAAGAAAAAGGAGGCGTTTATTTTGAGAAAAAGCATCGGAAGAAAAACGGTTTTGATTATTTTGCTTAAAATAATTCTGTCAATAGTTTCGGTGTTTTTGTGCTTTTACACAGGGATTTTATCTTCAATAATGCTTTCCTTTGAAGGCATAAATTCCAATATAGCATTTATTTCCGTATTCGTTTTGCCTACACTGCTTTTCCCTTTAATATGGCTTAAGAAAAGGAAAAAGTTTATAATTGTATGGCTAATTTTTGCCATTGTTTACGCCATCTTGCTCGGTGTAAACTACGGAATGATAAAGTATGACGAAAAAATTACGGTAAATACATCGCCAAATATCAACGTGTACGAGTATCTGCCCTTTAAGGAAGATTCAAAAATCGTAAAATACAGAAGCGAAACTTTGCAATTTACAGAAAACCTTCCGAAAATAGACGGAGCAGCGGCACTTTTCCCCGTATACTCGGCTTTTGTAAATGCAACATATCCTGAAACAACGGAGCTTGATTACGGCACCTTTGAATATAACAATACCCCGGTGGGCTACAAGCTTTTAGCCGAGAGACAGTCAGATATTTTCATCGGAGTGTACCCGTCGGAGGAACAGAAGGCTTATGCAAAGGAGCAGGGGACAACCTTTAAGTACACACCCATAGGAAGCGAAGCCTTTGTCTTCTTTGTGCATAAGGATAATCCCATAGAAAGCCTGACAACGGAAGAAATTAAAGGGATTTATTCAGGCAGAATCACAAACTGGAAGGAAGTCGGAGGAAAGAATGAGGAAATTTCCGCATATCAGCGAAATGAAGGAAGCGGAAGTCAGAGTATGTTAAAGCGCTTTATGGGAGATACTCCCATAATGGAGCCGCCTACACATCTTCGAAACGACTTTATGGCAGGAATTATCGAAGAGGTTGCCGATTACAGAAGTAAGTCGGGCTCCATCGGCTTTTCATTCAGATACTATGTGGAAGGAATCATTAAAAATCCCGATATTAAAATGATTGCAGTTGACGGTACTATCCCGACTGAAGAAAACATCAAAAACGGAACATACCCCATAGTTACACCCATTTATGCGGTGACCTATGAGGAGCAGACAAACGAAAATGTCGATAAGCTTCTTCATTGGATTTTGTCCGGAGAGGGACAGAAAATAATTGAAGAAACCGGCTATGTCGGAATAGCGGAATAACAAAAAATCCTTGAGCTGATGCTCAAGGATTTTTCTGTTATGATTTTTATATGTCTTACATATAAAAATCATGGTTACCGATAGATTTATAAAATGTTCTGTTTTTTATAATCCAGGAGCTTTGCGCTATGCGGGGATTTAAGAAATAAAGGCTCTTTCCCGCAGTATTTACCCCTGAAAGAGCTTTCTTTGCGGCGGAAATACTTTTGTAAGAAGGTGTTTTATAAATACTTCCGTTCATAACAGGTTCAAACTGCACGCCGCCCTTTTTATCAAAAATAACTCCGTAAATGGTATTCGGAAAAAGCTTTGATGCCACGCGGTTAAGTACCACATTTCCCACGGCAATAAGCCCTTTTTCACTTTCTCCGTCCGCCTCGGCGTGAATGATTTTTGAAAGCCAGTAGACCTCGTCGTGATTGTAGGTTTTGTCCTTCAGGTGGGAGGGGATGTTGATGCCATCCTTTTTGATTAAAACGCGGTAATATTTTTCGTCCCAGGAAACGTCAGAATCATAATTTTCCGAAACAAAGCGCACCGGAACAAAAATTCTTCCGTCACGGATAAAGCTTTTCACTACCTGCTTTTTACCGTCCACATAGCAGAGATTGCTGTCAGGCAGAAATCTGAGCTCAGAGTAATCATCCTCCACCACTGCAAAGCGGGCACCTGAATCCCAGATGCAGGAAAGCCCCAGAGCTTCACTTACCGCACGTATGGGAATATACACACTTCCGTTTTTTATAAAGGGATCTGAATCGGTATAAATTTTCGTGCCGTTCACTTCAATGTCAATCATCATGCTTTCCGCTTTTGCACTCTGTCCCGAGGGAATAAGTGCGAAAAAAACAAAAAACAGGAAAATGTATAAAAATTTCACTTTTTTCCCTCCTTTCGTATGTTTTATGACATAAAAAAGCCACGCACCCATAATAGCAAAAGGAACGTGACTTTTCAATACAAAATATCTGGTATAAAAGTAATTATATGGCACTTCCGCCGTCAACCGTTAAAATCTGCCCGGTTATGAAAGAAGAACTTTCCGTGGCAAGGAAATATATGCTTTCGGCAACCTCAATGGGGGTGCCGCCCCGCATCAGGGGAGTTTCGGAAAAGAAGGCTTCTTTATCCTCTTTTGTAAGGGCACTGTTCATTTTGGTGTCAATAAAGCCGGGAGCAACGGCGTTTACACGGATGTTTGACGGGCCGTATTCCTTGGCAAGCGCCTTGGTTAAGCCAATCACCCCCGCCTTTGCGGCAGAGTACACGCTTTCCATGGAAGCACCTGTAATTCCCCAGATGGATGAGATATTTACGATTGAACCTGAGTGGCTTTTAACCATATAGGAAAGGGCTTCGCGGCAGGCGTAAAATGTGCCGTATAAATCAATTTTCATAATGCGGTCAAACTCTTCATCGGAAACATCCGTGGCTAAATTGCTCTTTGCAATCCCGGCATTGTTTATAAGGATGTCGCAACCCTTGATGTTTGAAAAAGCCTCTTTAACAGAGGAGGAAGAAGATACATCCACCTTTACGGGAGTTATGCCGGGCATTTTATCCTTCATTTCGTAAATTTCATCCTCGGAAGAAAAATATCCCGCATATACAAGATAGCCGTTATTGTAAAATTTTTCGGTTATTGCCTTGCCGATACCGCCTGACGCACCTGTGATAAAAACTTTCTTCATATAATCACCCTTGTAAGAAAAGGGTTTGTGAAACCACAAACCCTTTATGAAATTAATTAAAATGCAAGTCTCTCTTCAATATAGGACTTAACCTGATCGATGGGAATACGAATCTGCTCCATTGTGTCACGGTCACGAAGTGTTACGCAGTTATCTGCAGGTGTGTTTTCGTCACCAACTGTCTGGAAGTCAACTGTGATGCAGAAGGGAGTACCGATTTCGTCCTGTCTTCTGTAACGCTTACCGATAGAACCTGCTTCGTCATATTCGCACATAAAGTACTTGGAAAGTTCGGCATAAACTTCTTCAGCTTTTTCGCCGAGCTTCTTTGAAAGGGGTAAAACTGCTGCCTTGATGGGGGCAAGAGCGGGGTGGAAGTGAAGAACTGTTCTTACATCGCCCTCTGCAATTTCCTCTTCGTCATAAGCTTCAACCAAAAATGCGAGAACTACACGGTCAGCACCCAAGGAAGGCTCAACAACGTAAGGTGTGTACTTTTCGTTTGTCATGGGATCCATATAAGTAAGCTCTTCGCCGGAGTGATTGGTGTGCTGAGTCAAGTCAAAGTCTGTTCTGTCAGCAATACCCCAAAGCTCGCCCCAGCCGAAGGGGGACATAAACTCGATGTCTGTTGTAGCCTTGGAATAGTGAGAAAGCTCTTCGGGGCTGTGACCACGGAACTTTAAGCTCCCTTCGCGAACGCCGAGAGAGAAGAGTCAGTTCTTGCAGTAATCTTTCCAGTACATAAACCAGTCAAGGTCTGTTCCGGGTGCGCAGAAGAACTCAAGCTCCATCTGCTCAAACTCTCTGGTACGGAAGGTAAAGTTACCGGGAGT
>JAZSAR010000025.1:0-11388 GCA_045601965.1 Clostridia bacterium | reverse complement strand
AAAGGTGCACCGTCAAGCCCTTTTGTAACTAAAGTTTTAGCCTGTGCTTCGGTAATTACACCGTCTTCCACCATATGCCTGAAAAGCGCCCCCACTTTTGCATCCGTATTTCCCTTGCTGTTTTCAATCTGTGTCGCTTTTTGGAAGTACGGGCTGTCCGCTCCGGCTTCTTTGGCAGCAGCTATAAACGCTTCCGTATTCTGATTAAGACTTATCTTTTTTCCCGTTTTCTTGTCTGTAATATATAATCTCCCGGTGTCCACCGCGATTACGGGTGCTTCAAACATTCCGCCCATAGCAGCGCCTAAAAGGGTGTTATACATAACATCCCCCCAGTCGGCCTTCTTGCCGGTATCATACCCTAAAGCTATGCTTTCGAATACAGGCTCAAGCCATGCCTGAGTACCTTCTTCGGCACCCTCGCCTAAAGAAGACACTCCGCCCTTTGCCACAAATCTTAAAAAGGCATTATCCACTTGTGAAAGTGCATCGTCCATCCATTTACTTATTCCGCCGACTGCAGAGATACCGCTCATTAGGTATGATAACCCCGCTTCCGATAGTCCCACAAGCCGAGCGTATTCTTCAGCGGTTTCAGTTCCATATCCCTTATTAATCATCTCTGCATAAGCGTTTCCCGCCGCAGAATAAGCTATGGAGCCGGCACCCACTAATTGCGGCACTTTACCGAGTATCTTTGCTCCTACCTGGGCTGCTACACTTTCCGACGCTCCCAAAACCCCTACTACAGGTCCAAGTGCCTTAGCGACGACTATAGATTGAAGAATGGACGGTGCCATATTGGCGGCTGTGGTCCCTAAATCAAACGCAACACCGGCGGCGGTATTGCCTTCTTTATCCCACCCATCTTTGGTATACATGGCTGATGCCTGATAAGGCGTTATAGGGTAATATCCCTTCTTGTCGCCGTGGTTGGCGTTGCCCTGCTCATACTGCTCCAAACCTAAACTTATTGCAAGGGCAGCATTGTCCCAGAAGCCTTCCCTTTCACCGGCATCTTTCTTGCCCCACCTGAGCGCCACAGTATCTGCCAGAAGGTCGATATATCTTCCGGCATCATCCTCGCCGGTCTTTGCGTCTTTGTCAAGATAATATGCAAAGGTTTCAAGTTCTTCCTCTGTCATGCCTCTGTATACATCCAGCAATAATTTATTGTCCTTTTCAATGAATGCCGGAATAGGTGTTCCTTGCCTCTCATGCAAAACCAATAACGCCGCTTTTTGGGTATCTATTTTAAAGCTTCCCATTCCTGCGCTGTATTCATATTCAGTTCCCCCGAACATTATGGGCTGTTTCCCCGAATCTACATAGGTACCATAATTCTTATCACCCCTGGCGACGTCAAACATTGACTCAAGCTCTGCAGCATTTGCGAAGACGGCCAAGTTCCGCCAGTAAGCCTCTTCTTCTGAAAAGTGCTCAAAAGCATTACGTTTTGCATTAACAGTCCCACTGCTAACGCCTAAATTAACAGCATTAGGGTTTGCTATCCAATTCCCGGAATACTGTTCTACATATCCCCAAGCTTCGGCCGCTCTTTCAGCTGCCTGCCCGCCTCTCCAGGAAAGAACGTCCCTGTCGGAAGTTTCGGCGCTTCGCTGATTAACATAATTATACTCGTCTATAAGACCGGTATTACCAGTTTTGACATATTCCGCCCACAAATCATTGGCAGCTTTTATAAGCTCCTCATGGCTCTTCCCCTTGTATTTTGCTTCAAAAGGTGATGCAGCTGACTGTTGTTGGCCCTTATTATACGTTTCGGGGTTATAAGCGGCGGTCACATATTCAATATTTTCTTCTGAGTAAAGTGCATTCTTATCGCCCGTGACAGACCTGTAAATCTCGTCCGCCTCGGATGCCGTTATAACACCGTCACTTACAGCGGTGTTAACAAACAGCGATACACTTGAATTGTTGCCGTGCTGGGCTATTGCCTCCGCCTGAGTCTTAACGTCGTTATATCCGGGATTGTCGCTTCCATATCGCTTGTCGAAGCTTATGATTCCCTTCCCTTTAACTCCGGCAGGCTGAGTGGGTGCAATCCCGCTTGCTCCTGCCGACTTCTCTTTAAGCCAATCAAGCTCCGGCTGCATATCCGGGTTGAATCCGTTATTAATATATTGCGCCCATAAGCTGTTATACGCATCCTGTAGCTGAGCTTTTGAATAGCCCGCATATTTTTTGGCGAACCCCGTTAAAGGCGCAGGCTGATTCTGCGGTGCGGGCTTGCTCACCGGCATGGGGACTTTAAACCCTTCCGGGGGAAGTATAAGCTCATCCCCGGGATAAATCAAATCGGGGTTCGCTATTCCGTTTATCACCGCTAAGGTATAATAGTCTGTTCCATGCTCTAAGGCGATTTTCTCTAAATAATCATCGTCCTTAACTGTGTAGGTTTCAAGCGTTGCTTTTCCCGGCATCTGCCCCTCCGGCCCTTCTATATATACCGCTCCTGGCTTTTCGTAAACATTATATCCCTTATATACTGCTCCCGGTGTTCCGGTTACTTCTCCGGTTTCGTCAACATATTCTTTGACATTTCCGAGCCATCTTTCCGTTGTGCCCTTTATCACTTCTGTACCGGGCGGCAGATCATACTCTTCCCAGGGATCGCCTGAAGTATCATCTGTTGCTACATCAGGCTTATCTTCGATAACGGGCTCAGGATTCTCCACCACCACTACGTCAGCCTTATCTTCGATAATCGGCGCCGGGGTTTCATCCGCTACTACGGAAGTATCTTCAATAGGAATCTCAATCACCTGATTCTCCCATATCTTATCGGGGTCTTTTATGCCGTTATATGCCGCTATATCCCGATAATCCATTCCGTATTTGGCGCCGATATCCCATAAGGTGTCGCCCCATTTAATTTTGTATTTCACACTTCCCATTCCTTTCCGTTACATTTACAGCAATCCGCCTATTCCATGTCTGCCCACCCTAACATCACTTTCCTTAAGCTCTTTTTCATATTCCTTGCCACCGATTACTTCCTTGTAATATATCTTCCCGTCTCTGTAGTCATAGCCGGCATCTATCAATTGAGCTATATCTGCGTCGGTTAACTCTATTCCGGCAAAATGCTTTTCTATGGGAGACATAGTCAGCGGCTCAATCCATCCCTGTGATGCAAGATATTCGTCAAGTGTCTGCCTTGTACCTTCCTTTACCCAGCCGTTTGGTATCTCAAGGCCCCAGTCTTCCTTGTAATTATATGTAAATCCCTGAGAGATAAGGAAATCTTCATCGGCATCAGTAAGGGGCTTGTTGCTCTTAATCATATTATTCAGGGTTATCATGCGGTTAATTTCGTCGTTTCTCTCCTTATTTAAAACCCTGTTACCCTCAGGATCCGTCAGAATATCGGATATTGCATCATATTCGTATCCGGCTTCCTTCAGATAATCCAGATAAGGAGTTATATTGCCGCCTGTCTCCCATGCGTAAAGTCCGTCTTCCACCGCCTTGCCTGCGTTATATTTGCTTATGGCTGTGCCTTCCGGATTATATAACTTTCCATCCTTATAAGAATAGCCTATCTTCTCAAGATACGGCATATAGGGTGTTATATCCTGTCCCGCCTTATATGCGGACACATAGGTTTCTTCGCTGCCTATTTCAGGTGTTGCCGTAGTCTTATAGGCCATTCCGGCGGAATCTATCATCATACCCTTCGCATCATCATATCTGAATCCGCCTTTGTAAAGCGCATCTCTGTATTCAGCAGGTATTCCCCACCAGCCGTAATTCTCATAGGCATCCTTCGCCTTGGTAAGAAAATCATCACCGGCTTTATACGAATTGCCGTCAGGTGCTGTGATATTACCTTCAGCATCGATATAATAGCCGTTGGCGTTAAGTATCTTCCGCTCTTCGGCAGAGACAGGCTCACCGTTATTCTGATGCTTCTGAAGTATACTATCAACCTCTGCCTTTTCCCACCTGTCGGCTTCATCCATTTCATGAATTTTAAGGTCACGGGCAAGCTCATCCTGATAGCGGGCATATGCAATTTGCTCAAGCTCTGGGATAATATCATTTACCCCCTGCATATAGTCATTGTACGCTCCCGCTCCTGCTGCCACGGCATAGCTTCCTGCAATACCGCCTGTCATTGCGGCACCTTTTGCAATCGTGTCTGTCATGGCATTCTGCCCGTTTCGCTTTGCCGAAGCCAGATACTGCTGATATAAAGGGTCCTCGTCCACGTTATAAGTAAATTCTCTGTTACGGTACCCTTCTTCGCCCCGGTTCCACTTGAACTTAGGATTTACTTCCGCCTCTTCTTTTTTAATTGAAGTCTGAATATACGGTTCTGCCGGAGATTTAAATTTTTCATTCGTAAACGTAGCAGGAGCCGTTGGATACATATTTTCTTTTTCTTCAGGTGCTTCCCTGATAGGTCCCCTGCCAAGGCTCAGCAGATTTCCATTTTCCTTCTTTTTTCTTTTGTCTTCGTACCACGACATATTTTATTCCTCCTTTACGTTATTGGCTCTGTCAACCAATGTTTTCCCATAATCATTCAGCGCCACTCTCTCAGCACCCTTCGTCGCCTCCGCCACCGGATTCCCGCTAAGGCCCCCTTGCCTAAAGGGGGCTGTCGTCGAAGATGACTGGGGGATTCCATTTATCGCTTGTCCTCCCGTCCCCGGCGCACCTCCCCGGAGCATAGCAATAAAGCCCATAAGCTGCTGATTTCGCTCCTGAAGGCTTTTTACGACATTAAGAAGCGTCTGACCTTCCGATACCTTTGCCATTATCTCATCCTTGCCTTCAAAGTCCATCATGGAAAGCATAGTAAGAGAAGGCTCTGCGTTTTCCGGGTTGAATATTCCCATCTGATATAAATTACTTGCAGTTTCGTTCTGAGAAAGCTTGGAATAGGGATTTGTCTTCTGCGCCTTAACATCAATGTCGAAGATGGGAAGCCTTGTAAGCTTATTTCCCGCACTGTCCACCATAGGCACACCGTTCATGTCGGGCAGAGTCTGCGGCTTTAGCTTTTCATTGGAATAGCTAACAAACTTTTCCTCTGTTCTTCCGGCATCATTTGCGCCGAGGATTCTGAAAGGTCTTTCCGACGTGTAAAACTGGCGCATAAGCTCGATTATCATTCGTATTATCTTCACATAGGCTCTGTAGCTTGTTTTTATGACATCACGGCTTGTCTTGTTTCCCGCTTCCTGAAGCGTTGCAATTGCCGCTCCGCTGGTCACTCCTGCGCCGGTACCACCGGAGTTAACATCACGGTTACCGATGGTTTCCTTAAGCTCGTTAATCTTTCGGTCAAGCAATGCCGGATAAACGCCGCTTATGGGCTTAAGCTCAATCTGGCGGAACCTTTCTTCCGTAATATCCCCGGAAACCGTCACAAAAGGCTTTGTCCAGTCCGCAAAGTCATTTTCATTTATGCCCACATCCTTTTTCTTAAACCATCTGGGCGTGGTTGCCATCTTTGCATAGCTCATCATTAAAGAATCTAAGGCATCAATATACATCTGCGCATCCCTTGTTACGCTTATAACGCCATATCCCGTCACTCTGTCCGCCTCGGGGTACATTGTATCAAATATAACCGGATACATTCCGTGATCGTAAAAGCCCCGGATGGCATATGCGCTGTCTTCTTCAGACGAATAAAGCACCGTACCGCCCGTATACTTAATGTAATGAACAACCTCTCTGCCGTCTATGCGCTTCTTGTAATACCAGTCCACCACCATACTCTGAGTGCTTCTGTCAATACTGTCATCCTGCTCATAATCTTTAAGCTCATACTTCGCCGAAGTAATATCCTTTTCGGGATACTGGGATTTTAATACCTCGGTATCAACCGCCGCACATATAAAAAGGTTTGGGCTTTTCTGAACATCCGTTACCGTCGGGTCCCAGAATATACGAAGAAGGTCTATATCCTTTATGCAGATGTCTCCCTTCCCGTGTTCCGCTCCGGCATCCCAGAATACGCCATAGCAGCTCGTACCGTGTTTAAGCTTGTACCATGTGGCTTTGGAATAGGTTTCCTCAAAATCATTCCGCTCTAAAATAACGGGGATAATATCCGAAAGCATCTTGGCTTCCTCTTTGTCCGATTCCTCTCTGGGAAGCAGTGCCGGTATAGGATAATTGTCCATCAAGTCAGCGTGCTTGTTAACCACGGCATTCCACATATAGGCACTGCTTGAAGGTGTGACATTGTTGGTTTCACTCTGCCACATCTGAAGTCTCCATGCCTTTTCTTCTTCAATTATCCGCTCTTCCAAACTGGTCTTTCCCTGACGGTACTTCTGAAGCAAACTTTCCGCTTCTCTTATTTTATCGGTCGCTTTCCCGCCCTTTTTAACCGCGGGATTGCCTTTTCTGAATAGTCCCATAAAATTCTCCTTTCACCTCAAGGCTCCCTACACTTCGTTCTGGGCTGTCGGCGTCTCGTCACTCCACCCCAAGGCTCCCCTGTGTAAGGGGAGCTGTCATCGGAGATGACTGAGGGGTTGTCGTTCCCGTAGGCTAATTTTTGTCCCCGACAAAAATGCCAGGCTGGGCGTTTTTCTTCCCCTGCGGATTGAAAAACGCTGAAGCTCGCTTGCCTATGCCCTGTGTAAGGGGAGCTGTCTTTAGGAGAATTTGAATTTATGTTCAAATTCTCCGATGCCTGAGGGGTTGTAATTACTCACTTTTCCTCTAATTTTTTCAGTTTCTCGTCAACCTTTTTCATTACCTCATCCACAACCTTTGCAAGTTCTGCCCTTGTGATAGGACTATCCGGGCGGAATGTGCCGTCAGGATATCCTGCCATTATTCCAGAGAAATAAAGGTTTCGGATATACTTTTTCGCCCAGTGCCCTTCTGTATCGGTAAAAGGTAAATTAACTTTGTCAGCAAGAACCAGATATGTATCGTCCAAATTCTTTGTTGTGATGGGAATCTTGTGAAAACCGCCGTTTCCCCACTCTTCGCCGTAGGAATTCTGCAAGATGAAATTTTCCTCGTCCCATTCAACAATCAATTCACAATGCCTCGGAGTTCCTTTTTTTACTGTAACAAGTGGCAGGTCGAATTGATACATAGCCTTCTTAACATCTGATACGAAATTGGCATTTTCCCGCATCTTGTAAAAGCTTCCAACCTTAAATGCCATAGCCTTGGGATTTGCCTCATAATATTCCTTCGCCTTTTTAATTGCCTCGGGCACTTCAAGGTTTTCGGGTGCAAATTCTCTTGGGCTTGTTCCAACATCTCTTCCATTGTCCAGGGTGGATTCCACAAACATTCCCGCTCCCGAATAATCCCCTCGCCATAAGCCGTAAATGATCAGCACCGATAAATCGAGCTTTTCCCCGGTATGCTTCAAATGATTAGCCGATAAAGCTCCTGCGATGCCGTGAGCTACACAGGAATTTACATAATCCTGGTCAAGCACATTTGGTAAGTTCTTCACCTTGTACTCTTTCGGAAGCTCCTCGTCTTTCACATTGCAAATGGTGTTGTAATAATACTGCCTTGCACTTCCAACCGCCCTCAGCGCACCATCTTGCCCCCCTTGCCCCCCTTGCCCCCCTTGCCCTAAAGGGGGGATGTCGCTTGCGACAGGGGGGATTCCTTCTCTTGCTCCTCCAAATGCTTTTCCTAATGATTCCGCAAGTGTAACCTTTTCATTACTCATCAATTTCAGCCTCCTTCATCTTTTCCTGATATTCTTCTTCGGTAATTTCGGTATAATTATCCACCGATACACCTTCGCCCAAATCAATAGTCTTACCGTAGTTCTCACCATCGGTAAGCCACTTTCCTTTTTCTGCTCTTATTGTTATTTTCACATAATCACCGCCTTAATTGTAAGCAAATGTCCAATTTGACTTTGAATATCTTAAATTATAGTATTCACTACCTTCGGGATATGTTGATTCATCATCAATATCAATTCCGAAAGCATTGTTTACCGCCTCTTTTGAAAACGTAACCGTAAGCCCATCTGTCTCATCGGATAATGCGTTAATAACGTTCTCAATACTTGATTTATTAAGAAGTGTACTGTTCTTGAAACTGATAGTTTGCCCTATCGCGCCTTCAATTTCATCAATACTGATTAAAGCGTTACAATCTGTAAAAGAGCTCTTAAAAGTAGTGTTTTCTGTTATAATAAGCTTTCTTATTCTTTGTAAATTTTTTGCCCAATAGAAAGTAGCATCTAATCCCGTAGGAACACGTGTAGCATCTATTGCTACTTTTGTATCTGTTATGGCTGAAGTGTAAAAAGTATTGCTAAGAGCATTACTTGCGTCAGAGCCTACAATGTCGTATTTAGGATTATAATTATCATCGTTCCAATTCGTATAAGCGAAACGCCAATAGTATCTTGTTGGCACTCCGTTAAACTGTAATCTGTCCCAAAACTTGTCATATTCCGCCGTCTTACCTTCTTCGAATCCTACCTTGTATCCCGACTCGTGAACCTTCGGAGCATTTTCCGCAATTTTTACGAGATTTTCTTCTGATATCAAACTATTGTCCATTATGCCACCACCTTACTGAAAATCAATTTCGTATATTCCGCTTGATACATATACCTGACCATCCTTAACCTTGTCAGTTCCCTTGATGCACCAAGTAGGGAAGGTCGAAGTACTTACATCACCTTCGTAATCAGCTTCTTTGATAAAAGCCATAGCATAGCACCTTACATACCCATCATCCCCGATTACAAACCCCAGTCCGAGTGCCTTAACTTCTTCGGTCTCTATTGCCTCAGCCCAAGTCATACCGATGTCAACCTTTGCAGAGATTATGGTGTTATTGGCTGTAAGGAAATGCATCGTCACCTTCGACTTGTCTATAAGCCCTTCCTGAATAGCAATTATCTCTTCCAACGCCTTGTTGATATCCCCCGTAAGAAGGTATATCGCCCTCGCGGAAGCCACATCGGTCTCACTCGATTCAGAGTTAATCTCCTGCACGATAGGAGGATTCTTTCCGTCTTCACCTTTATCCCCCTTATCGCCCTTTGCTCCGGTGTCGCCCTTGTCGCCTTTTTCGCCCTTCGGTCCTGTAGCACCTATAGGCCCCTGCTCTCCTCGGTCACCCTTTGCTCCGGTATCTCCCTTTTCACCCTTTGCTCCGGGCAATCCCTGCGGGCCCTGTTCGCCTTTGTAGCTTCCAAGAAACTCCCATTCTCCGTTCCATGAATAAAGCAATCCGGAAAGACCTACCTGCCATATATCTCTGGTTTCTGCATTGTCGGGCAACTCTTCATATGTTGTTACACGCCCCTTTATCTCAAGCCCGTGCCCCGTGTCACCCTTCTCACCTTTAAGCGAATCAAGCCACTCTTCCTCGGTTCCCTTAAAGCCCTGCTTTACCGCAATGCCGTATGCCGATAAATACATGCCGGAAATTAAAGGTGCACCGTCGCCATGTGTCCTCTGATACCACTTGGCATAGGTGTCAAGATAGGTGTTGTACAGCGCCACATCGTTGTTAAACGCCGCATATTCCTTGTTGGAAAAGTCAATCATCGCCTGAAGATATGTAAGGTATATCTTGTCGTTAGTGGAATCTAATGTCAGAGTTTTCTCCGCATTCACTTCATTGTATGGATAAAACGACGGCACATCATCGGGCATCACATTATATATCTCCGTGTATATGTAGCTTTCCACCTCGTCTATCCATTGTGTTTTCACATTTGCCGAATAACTATTCGGATTTAATTCATCCGCCAGTGCTATTATTTCTCTTAACTTTTTATTTGCCATTTTCTCACCTCTCAAAGGCTCCCTTGCCTAAAGGGAGCTGTCATCGGAGATGACTGAGGGATTCCCCTCTGTCAAGCTCCCTTGCATTTTAAAAACTCTTATAAAAATCATATCGTCCCGCCTTGACATCATCGGCAAGGGGGTTATATGCCTTAATTTCTGTCTTTGCCGCCTTAGTGGGAGTAATAGGATGCGCCATGCACATATACCGCACCTCATCGGCAATATGATCCTCACCCTCGGTGTCTAAATCCTCGGGCTTCGTCTTTGAAAATACCAGCGCAGGCATTGTCCTTATAAAGCCTTCGCAGTTTGAAAAAACATACATCATCGGTATCTCATTCTCGTCAAACTGCAGCCTGTAATGTACCTGCATCCATCCGGGAAGTCTGTTGTTGTCGCCCTTATCAAAGTAAACGCCAAAGCTTTCTGCCACATCCGCCACGCTCGTTCCTCTGGACTTATCCCATATGGAAGGGTCCGCAACTCCGAAAATCTCCCTTCCCTTAAGCCAGGGATGGTGCTTCTCCGTTTCCGCCACCTCTGAAAACATCTTCTCCGGTGTCCACTTAACGCCGGTGTTAGCCATCTGCTTACCGTTTTCGTCCTTGGCACAGCCGTAAAGCTCCAGTATGCGATATAACCTTCCGTCATAGTCAATGGCCCACCAGCCCACAGAAAAGGGGCGCGCATAACCAAAGTCGAAGCTTCTGTATATCGTCCACTCCTCGGGAGGAAAGAAAGGCGATATAACGTGTGTTCCGAGTCGGTCGTCATAGTGTGCCGGCACGTTCTTGAATTCGGGGAAAAACTGTCCTTCGAATATCTCCCAGTCACCGTATAAAAGGGCTTTTCTTTCTGCTTCCGGTAAGCTTTCAAGCCTCTTTATATAGCCTTCGTCACTTTCCATAAGGAACTTATTTTCCGTAACCAGCGCAGGAATAAATAAAAAGGACGTGTCTCCCGTCTTAAAGCTTTCGCCCGGCATAGCGGGCTTTATAAACATTTCCTTCACCCAGGCGTGTCCCCGGCTTCCGGGGTTTGTTGAAGACTTTATCTGCTTCGGGAAATTGTTAACGCCTCGGATTCTGCTTCGCATATATTTATACTGATATTCCGTAAAGTGAGTCAGCTCGTCAAAGCGGATAATATCATACTCTGCAGACTGATAGTTTGAAACGTCCGTGTCAGCTGCAATATACCCGAATTCAATAAAGGAACCGTTCTTAAAGGTCATCTTGTGGCTTTGCTGAGAATAGCTGTAAAGCTCCCTCGGAATAATCGATAACGCCGTAAGGATAATGCTTCGGTTAAGCTCGGGGAAGGAGTTACGAAATATAATCTGATGAATTCCGGGATACTCCATCGCCTTTAAAAATGCATCAATAATCTGGCCGTAGCTCTTTCCTCCGCCCGCCGCTCCGCCATATAAAACCTCGTCTTCCTTTGCATCAATAAACGCCTTTTGCTTCTTTGTTATCTTAAACCCTATATCCACTCCATCACCTCTTTGTAGGGGCTGATGCCATCATCAGCCCGCCCTTATTTCCAAAAAAGGGGAAAGCATCGCCTTCCCCCTCACTTTTCGTCTGTATTCTGAAGCTCT
>JAZSAR010000024.1:0-26035 GCA_045601965.1 Clostridia bacterium | reverse complement strand
ATATACAGAAACGGTATGTTTTATGTTCCCGCTTCCTTTATAGCAGAATGCTACGGATGGGAAGTTAAGGATTTAGGAAACGGCGTATTTACAATAAGCAAAGCTGCGGCTGATATGAATGTGGTAAACGCCGTACTTTCTCACATTAACTAAGGAGGGATGAATTATGAAGAAAATATTTGCATTGATACTTACTGTTTTAATGACATCGACTATGATTTCTGCTTTCGCGGCAAATGATGCATACATTCTTACCTATGATTCATCCTGGGAAGTTACCGCATCGAGCGAGTACCCCAATAAGAAAATAGCTAATGTCTTCGACGGCAGAGTGGATACCTACTGGCACACAAACTACACAGCAGAAGGCTCAACCATTACCGGAAAGGACGAAGCTCCTCACACAATTACCGTAAACTTCGGTAAGGAGGTTACATTGTCGGGCTGGATTTACACTCCCCGAACAGACAATGCAACGGGAATGTTCCATACCTATAACCTTTATGCTTCAGGCGACGGTGTGAATTTCGAGCTTTTCCACAAGGGCAAGCTTCCTTATCCCGGCGGCGTAAAGGCTCCTCAGACGGAAATGTTTGAAGAAAAGAAAATGCGTGCGATAAAAATTGAAGCAACCGATCCTACCGGCGGCTTCGGTACCTGCGCAGAGCTTCAGTTTATAACTCCCGAGAACACAGGTGTTCAGGCAGAAAGCAAAAAGGAAGAAGTAAAGACAGAAGCAACAAACGACAGTGATATATTAAAGTTTGACGGAAGCTGGAAAATTTCAGCAACAAGCAATCTTTCTACTATGCCCATTGAACGTGCCTTTGACAACAATGCTTCCACCTTCTGGCATTCAAACTACACGGCGGAAGGCTCCACCATTACAAGCAAGGATAACCTTCCGATTTCAGTAATCGTTGACTTCGGTAAAAACGTAACCCTCGGCGGATGGGCTTACGCTCCCAGAACCGACAACGGAACGGGAATGTTCAGAAAATATAACCTCTATGCTTCAAAGGACGGACAGAATTTCGAGCTTTTCCACACAGCTTCCGTTCCTTATCCTGCAGGGGAAAGAGTTCCTCAGGTTGCCGCATTCGAAAAGAGAGAAATGCGTGCGATAAAAATTGAAGCAATTGAGGCGGCAGCCGATTTTGCAACGGCGGTTGAAATATGGTTCTATAAAAATTCTCCCGATTTTACGATAGCAAATTTTGACGGCACAAAGGCGGGCGGAAGCACCGGTGAAGCACCTTCTGCACCTGCACCGGAGGCAAAGCCCACCATAGGAACGGCATCGGGCGCTGTCACCGCATCGGGTAAAAATAAAGCAGGCCTTTCCTACCTTGACAGAACCGGCTGGACAGGCGAGGGCGTATCCTTTAAGTCAAACCCCGTGGCACAGGCGCTTGACGGAAGCATCCGCAGCCACTGGCATTCAAACTACGGCGTTAAGGACGGAACTGTTGTTGACAGAAGCATTCCTCCTTACACATTAGAGTTCACACTTCGTGATGCAAGCTTCGCATCTGGTATAACCCTTCATCCCAGAGATGATATGAAGCTCGGAAGAATATTAAAGCTCAATGTTTACGGAAAAGAAACCGAGGACGGCGAATATTATATGCTTTATGAAAATCTCGAATTTTCGGATGATGCCGAGGAAAAGGAAATATCCTTTACTTCAAACCTTAAGTTAAAGAAGGTAAAGCTTGAAATTCTGGAAAGTGCTCAGTCCTTCGGTACACTCGGTGAATTCAACCTCTGGGAAAGAAATACTTCTCTTCCTGACGGTAAGGTTGAAACCTATTTTGAGGATAATGCAAGAGACAGACTCTACAAGGTTGATAACTCCGCCTTCTCTGCGATTTACGATGGTGACAGCTGGGCTGAAAACACTCCCGAAAAGGTGTTTGACGGAACCGGTGCATTCTGGCAGACCGAAACAATAGAAGAATTCCCCGTAGTGCTTAAAGTTGACCTCGGAAAGGTTTACGGCATCAAGGAAATGACCTATAAGCCCCGTCAGTCAGAGGACTGTCATGGTGCGTGGGGATTGGTTTCCGTTTATGTATCAACTGACGGAGAAACCTGGGAAGCGGCGGCAACCGGCGTTAAGATGCCCATAAACAGAGACATAAAGACAATTACCTTTGATAAGGAAATTGACGTTCGCTTTATGGAAATCGAGGTTGAAGAGGCTCACGCAAAGCGAGTTTCCTGCTGTGAAATCGAATTTTATCAGTCAAAGGAAGCTTATGACAAGTCTCACATCGTAACCAAGGAAAAGTATGAGCTTACAATAGGCTCCAACGTGATTAAGAGTGATATAAACGGCGAAATATCTGAAAAGACAATCGATGTTGCACCCTACATCGTAAACGGATCAACACTTATTCCCTTAAGAGGTCTGGTTGAGGAAATGGGCGCAGAAATCGCCTGGGACGGCGATACAAAAACCATAACACTTAAGGTTCCCGGAAAGACAATCACTCTTCAGATATGGAACAGTCTTGTTTATGTAAAAGACAACAAGCTTGGTGACATTATGTACACACTTCTTAACTTCCCCGTTATAAAGGATTCCCGTACCTTCATCCCCGTAAGATTCGTATCCGAACAGCTCGGCTATAACGTGGAGTGGAACGGCGAAACTCAGACAGTAACAATTACTAACTGATAAAAAACCTCAGGACAAAGTGTCCTGAGGTTTTTTATGCTTTTCTTAATTCTGTGGTGGTTATATATTCCTTGCCGTCAATTTCGCTCGTTATTTCGTAGTAATATTCTTTGGCTCCATAAGGAAGGCGCTCAAAGTCGGCTTTTTCAGTTTTCCACTCCTCTGCCTGGTGAAGGCCGTCTGATTCTGTTGTGATATAGCATAATGGCTTTGTGAGATAATAGATTTTTATTTCATTGATTTTCACATTGTCGGGATTAACTATTTCACTTTTGCCGACGGCAAAGCGGGGAAGCTGTGGTGAGCCCTTAACCACCGAGTCGGCAAAGGCGTAGGATTCCTCCCGTCCCCAGCCGTTCCAGTGGGCGTGCATCATCTTATGAATTGCACAAAGTCGGGTTTTCGGGTTGTTTTTTACCGTGTCAATATAGGAATCGGAATTTGAATTTAATGAAAATGCATAGTCGGAATTCCAGCAAAGCCATAAAACGGGGCATTTAACTTCGGGGAAATATTTTTCACAAAGCCAGAGGTCGGGATTTTTTCCGCTTCTGAAATAGACGCCAAGCCTTGCCATAGACTCCGCCATATAGCCCGAGCCGTAAATCGGAATGGCGAAGGCAAAGCGCGGATCAATGCTTAAGGCGATGGAGGTTAAAACACCGCCCCAGGAAACTCCGGTGATGCCGATTTTATTTTCGTCAATAAAAGGATCGTCCCTTAATATGTTGCAGGACAAAATTATAGCACCGAGGGCGTTATAAAGCCATTGCTTTTCTATAGGCTCTTCTGAATTTTTAAGAGTATCGTTATCGGGCATTACAGTATAGCCTTCTTCGGAAAAGCCTTCGGTAAAGCCGTGAAGCCATACCTCTCTGTGCTTGCCGTGCTCTTCCTTGTAAGGACAGGTGTCTCTGGTAGTGGGAAAATCTCCCGTTACCGACATGGCTATGGCGGCATAACCGAGCTTATTCCATCTCTTTACCCAGGAGGCAAAGGGGACGCCGCCTCCGCCGTGAACAAGCACGATGGCGGGAACCTTACATGATGTGTCTTCGGGATAGCCGAGATATGCAAACACCTTGGTTTTCTTTCCGTCAAAAGGAAGGCCTTCAAAGGTTATGGCGCGGATGCCCTCGCCGTCACCCGGGGGATTAAAGGAAGGAACTTCCTTGTAAGAAACCTTTTTGTCTTTTAGTTTGTCGTAAATGCTTTTCATTTAATCAGCCCTTCCAGCTTGAAAGATGATGTGTGGTTGAACCGCCATCCTCAAAGGATAACATTCTTATATAGCGACTTTCCACTATGTCCTCCTCCTTCTCGTCACCGATGCTTAAGATATAGTGAAGTTCAGGAAGATTATAAACTACGTGATTTGTGTTCCAGGCAAGGAATTTCTTTGCGCCAAGCTTTTTCATTTCCTCCACGATTTCGTGATATTTTGTCATAGGTACGGTGTGAACCCAGGGAAGAACATGATAAACTTCTATTCCGTAATTTTCACGGAGCGCGGCATATTCCGCAATATGAGGATAAACAAGGTGAGGGTTGGTCGCAAACCGGCGGCGGATTACGGCATGGTCTAAAATCTTCTCTTTGTATTTGGATAGGTCGATAACATCGCCGTCCATACAGCCGTCCAAATCCTCATAGGTTTCCATATCGCACTGTGAAGCACTGTCGATAAGTCCTTCCTTCGCCCAGGTTTCAACGTCAAGCCCCATATATTTTGAGGTGGCAAGGCTGTAATCGGTAAGTACGTTTATCTTCATACCTTCGGGAAGTCTCGCTCTCAGTTCTCTCATGAATTCATTCATAAATGAGCAGAAAACGCCGTGAAGACGGGGATCGCTCATGGGAAGTGTAAAGGGATCAACGTCGGGATAAAGTGACTTGAAGCGGTCTGTTACAGGCTTTTCAAAGCCTATGTGCATACCTCTTATGAAAATCAGGGAAACGCCGGAAAAGCCCTTTGATGAAAATAAAATATCTTCAATCATATATTCTCTTACCTCGGGATAAGCATAGGAGCAGACTTTCGGACTTGTTCCGTCACGGTTTACACAGTAAAATTCGCTGTGGTCATAAAAGAAGTTTTTGTTTCCGTGAAAAGCACCCCAGAAAAGACCGGGACTCATTCTTGTGGCGGCATAAAGTGTAAGGCCGTTTTCCTTTGCAAATTTAAGCTGAGGAGCGTAAAATGTTTCAAAATCCCACTTGCTGCCCTGCCATTTTCTTGAATAATAGGAGGAATTGGGAATATAATCCTCTCCGTTATCCACCATATCGCGGTGAGCCCAGGTTTCAACAATGCAGAAATCTATATTTGCATTTTTAATGGCATCAAGCTTTATATTTAAGTCGTCGGGTGTTTTAAGCTGAAACTCTGTCAGGGGATCTATGTCGATATGAGCCTGAATTACCGGCTTTTTATTTGCAATAATTTCCTCGTGGAGAGCGATTTCTTCCACGGTCATTTTTTCGCATCTTATCCACAGAAAGGCAGGAACATTGTCAAAGGGATGATGCTCCTTTTCGATTATAATATCCTGATTTGTAAGATCGGCACATTTCCAGTAAACCTCTTCGGCAAATTCGGTGTCGCTCCAGTTTCGTGGATTTCCGTGGGGAGATGGCTTGATGCCTGTATAATACTTGTCATCCGTAAGCTTT
This sequence comes from Clostridia bacterium, assembly GCA_045601965.1. Lineage (GTDB taxonomy): Bacteria > Bacillota > Clostridia > CAKSNL01 > HGM11501 > HGM11501. The sequence continues at coordinate 20,679 of JAZSAR010000024.1, read as the reverse complement.
ATATGTCCGTAATTATCGCGGTTGAAATTTAATATTCCGAGATATATTCTGTGCATACCGCTTAAATTCAGCTTAAGCTTTAAAGGCTCGGGATAAACGGTTTGCGGAGCGTATACCATAATGCCTTCACCAAGCTTTGTGGAATAGGTACGGTAAGTCCATTTGCCTTCGGTATTTTTCCTTGCAAGGGCATCCTTGTTTACTGCAATGTCGTAAAGATTTAAAAATAGTGCCATAAAAACCATCCTTTACATTAATTTGTTTTTCGGGTTTTTTAAAAATATGTAATAGCTGATTCCGGATATTAGCTGACAGCTTCCTGCGAAAATCAAAGTTAAAGTTCCGCCGAAAGATGACAGAAGGAAAACTGTTATGCCGCTTCCTATCGCACCGCCAAGGGTATGAAGAAGCATCCGCCAGGCGGAATACCTGCCCATATAATCATAATGAACAACCTTTGTAACGGCAACGGGAACTCCTGCATTTATGATAATAAGAACAATGTTTAAGAGGAAATACACGGTATAAAAAATAATTTCTTTGTTGTTTAGTATAAGAAGAGGAAATAAAACAGCCATGGCAATGCTTGAAAAAAGTAATATCTCGCCGTCACGGTTACCCTTTGAAATTGCCTTGAACATAAAATAGCCCAAAAGGGAAGCCATCTGGGATATAAGAACAAGGATACCTGCGGAATTTGCATCAAGGATACTAAGATAAGAGCCGATTACAAAGGCAACGCTCATTATTCCCGTGGAAATTCCCCGAAGCAGATTGGGGAGCGCAAGAATGTAAAAGGGTTTATATAAAAGAATATTTATCTTTTCCCCTTCGCTTTTGCCGGGCGCTGAAAACTCATCTGTATAGCTTTTGGTGATTGTTCCTGAAAGTATGAGCGAGGATGCTGCAACAAAGAAAAATACAGACATAACGGAAAAATAACTGCCGTAATTTGATGAGAGGGACAAAATAAAGGAAATTGCGGCGCCTGAAATGCTTATAAATATTCCGCTGATGCTTACCGCTCTTCCGTAATCTTTGATGTCCATTATGTGGTACGGAAGCTTATAGGCTATTATGTTGTTTATCCCCTGGGCTATGTTTGCCGTAACGCCGAAAATTAAAATTACACCGTAGGCTATGAATGCATTTGCACCCTTTAGAAAGCAGAGAATGATAAGTGCTGAGGGAAGCACCGCCTGAAATATATGGGAGAGGGCGGTGGCTTTTATTATGTTTTTTATCCGCTCAATTCTTCCGGATACCAAAAGCATTATGAAAACCTGCACCATCTGCAAAAGGGCAACATAAAAGGAAACATATTCTTCCGAAATGCTGCATTCGGTCATAAAGGCCTGAATTACGGAACCGGTAGTAAGGAGATAGGCTAAGTTATATAAGACCTGGGATATATAATATTTGGTTTTGTTCTTTAGCATATAAACATCTCTTATAAAAATACTTTAATAAAAACGCCATTTTGGTTTGACTTATTTTTGCAAGTATATTATAATGGCCTTGCAAGGTTAAGTCAAGAAACATAAACGCCTACTTTTGCAATTTATGGCGTTTTTGTTAAAGGATTGAAAGGGTGATGCGGTATGGAAAGACGGATAACACTTGAAATGGAGGATATGAATATCTCTGTTAATCTGGCTGAGTTTTTTGCGTTAAGCACAGGCGGAAAGGGAAAGCTCCACGAGCATCCCGATTATGAGCTTTTATATGTGCCCTACGGAACGATGGAATACACCGCGGGGGATAAAACCTACTACCTTTCGGGAGATTCGCTTTTATTGATTCCGCCGGGTGCTTTGCACGAACAAACGGATGTTTTAAGCGAGGTGCTGAGGTTTTCGTGCTCTTTTTCCATATCGGAAAATGACAAGCTCAGCACAGGTATGTATAAAAAATGTACGAGCTTGCTGGCAAAATCATTGAAGGAGCCGCTTTTACTGAATCTGCATATTGAAGAGCTTTCAACTCTTCGGGAATGCCTGCTCGGAATTTATAATATTCAAAGCTCTCTGCCGGATTTCACCGATACTTTAATAAAAGGATATCTTACGGTTATTCTTGCAAAGGTGATGTTTGAACTTTTGAAAAACAGCAATTACAACGGAGAAGAGCTTGAAAACACCAATGAAAACATAACACCCAGAGCGATGGATATACAAAGATACATAACCACAAATTACAGTAAAACACCAACTATAAAGGCGCTTTCTGCCGAATTGCACCTTTCTTTAAGGCAAACGGAAAGAATTATAGAAAAACAGATGAATTCATCCTTTTCTGCTCTGTTAAACAGTCACAGAATAAAGCTGGCACAGCATAAGATATTAATTGCTGCGAGAAAGGGAAAAAGCATTTCCTTTTCCGAAATTGCTGAAAGCGTTGGCTTTTTGAATTACTATACATTTTTAAAGCAGTTTAAGATTTATACCGGTATTACACCCGCAGAATATAAAAAGAGGTGTATACGGGGAGAAAGTGAATTCTGATAATGTTAATAAATCCGTCAGAAATTTAAGATTCCGACGTGCCGTTAAAAAACAGGCACAAAAATTTATCAGAGATTACGAAATGCAAAGAGAAAAACGTTGACACAACTGTCACGGTATGATAAAATGGAATTGAGCACATATGAAAGGGTGGAAAAATATGAAAAAAATATTATGCTTGCTATTAACTTTTCTGATGCTTTTGAGCTTTGGGACAATTTTTGCATCCGGCGATGTAAGGCTTAAAGCAGTTAATGCATCAGGCTTTTCCGAAACCCTCTTAAAGGGCGAAAGCGGCCTTTACAGAGCAAAGGTTTCCGATTGGTTTATGTTTAAGGATGTAGACCTTACCGGAGTTAATTCAATCGGAATAAATGCGAATATGATTTTCAGGGGAAACGGCGGAACAAACGGATTTGACATCGCCGTAATCCTTGATAATTATAAAACAGGAACTCTTATCGGATATATTCACCTTGATGATGAGGGTGAAATCGAAAAGTATACCTCAGTCTCCGGCGTAAGCGGTACACACGACGTTTATTTTTATTTTCTGACCGGTGGGGAAGCAAATAAATACAGCACCTTTAAGGAAGTTATCTTTTCCAGTAACGAATATAAGCACGACATTCAGTCTATGAAGGTGCCTGACAGCGCTGTAATTGACAACTATTCCGATACCTGGGCGGCAACCGACGATTTCGGACGTGCCGTTGCATCCTTTGAGGAAGCAGGTGCGGTAAAGGAGGGCAATCACGAGGTTGGTATGCTTTACTGGAACTGGCACGTTGACGAAGGCCCTGCAACTCAGGGTGGCTCAATTCCTGCGGTTATAAAAAATAATCCCGCTGCAGAGGGCAATTTTACTCACGAAGCGTGGATTTTGAATGCAAGATACTACTGGCAGGAGCCTCTTTTCGGATTTTATGATTCCTATGATTACTGGGTATATCGTCGTCACGCGGAAATGCTTTCGGATGCAGGCGTTGATGCCATATTCTTTGACTACACCAACGGCGGTGCAAACTACATATCAACCCTCAATGTACTTGCAAAGGCATTCCGCGATTCAAAGGCAACAGGGGTTGATATTCCCCGAATTTCCGCATTTACTTCGATGGGACAGGCAAATTCCAACGCATATAATAACCTTGTATCATTGTACTTAAACTGCTTTGTCAACAACGATTACTCAGATATATGGTACTATATGGACGGTCGCCCCGTGCTCTTCGGTAATGCAGTGCCGTCACGTGCAATTGGCCATATAACTGACGGAAGCGAAATTGCAAAGAGTGTTGTTAAAGAAACAGAGGGCTTTTTCAATTTCAAGGAAATGGGTATAAGAAGCGATAAGTCAAACCGCGGAACTAAATACTGGTTCTGGCTTGAGCATTATCCTCAGGTTTTAAGAGGAGGCTTTTCAGCTGACGGTCGCCCCGGATTCTTAGCCGTTGGCTCTGCAATTAATGAATCCACCGTTTACGGTCTTAATACAACAGGCGTATTCTCCGATGCCTATTCCAAGGGAAGAGCATATACCGAGGCATTCGGAGAAGACTATACCGAGCGCGGTATGCGCGAGGGCTACTTCTTCCGTGAGCAGGCAGGTCTTGCATTGGATGTTGATCCCGAATTTATTATGATTGACGGCTGGAACGAATGGACTACCATCCGCTATGACGTATACGGAAAGTATTCGGGACTTGTTTTTGTTGATACCTACAACGATGAAAACAGCCGTGACTTTGAGCCGGCACGTGGTCCTTTGAAGGACGACTGCTACAATATGCTCTGCGACTTTGTAAGAAAGTATAAGGGGGTTCGTCCCGTGCCCACAGCAAGCGGAGCAAAGACCATTGATATTGCAGGAGACCTTTCTCAGTGGAATGAGGTTGGTCCCGAATATGTAAGATATTTCAATGACTATGAAAGAAACGAAGACGGTCTTGGTATCTACGGCTCATCAAGGGAGACGCATCACTTTGAAACAGAGGTTGTAAATGCCATAAAGGGTGCAAAGGTTTCCTTTGACAATGACAATTTCTACTTCCTTGTAAATACTGAAAATGCGGTTACAAAGCACGATAAGGGCTTTATGACACTCTACATTAATACAGACAGAAATGCCGTAACCGGTTGGGAAGGCTATGACTATGCCGTAAACCTTGAAGGCGAAGGCGTTGTTTCCAAAAATGCCGGAAACACCTGGAGCTGGGAAAATATAGGTGAGGCAAAAACAAATGTTAACGGCGGAAGCTACATCCTTTCTGTTCCGAAGAGTGTAATCGGAGAAACAGAAACGGTTGACTTTGAATTTAAGTGGACCGATGCGGCAGAGTGCAAGGGCGACCTTTTAACCTTCTATTCAGAGGGAAGTGTTGCACCTCCCGGACGATTCAACTATGTATATACGGTCGTTCCCGAAACCACTCTTTCAGCAGAAGAAAGAAAGCCTTTGATTGCTTCAGAAACCTCTGTCTTTAAGGCAGGAAACAGTAAGGCAGTCGTGAAGGGTGCGAAGATGAGGGTTTACGAAGAGGATATAACGGTTGCTCCCTTTATGGAAAACGGCACACTTTACATCCCCGAGCAGGTTTATAACGAGGTTATGGGCTATGGCAGAAGCAAGACAGAATATGTTTCAAGCTATAACCGCTTCTTTACCTATCATTCCGAGCTTGACGATAAGAAGGAAAACATCATAAACAATTCCTTTACCACCTGCGAACTTGATTCTCTCGATGTAATAATTGACGGCCGTGAAGCTCGTCTTACAAATCCCGTGGTTTACAGAAACGGTATATTCTATATTCCTGCTTCATTCATCGCTGAATGCTATGGCTGGAATGTAGCTGATTTGGGAAATGGTGCCTTTGTGATAAGCAAGGGAGAACCCGATATGAATGCGGTAAATACTGCACTTTCACACCTTAACTGAAAGGGGGACTCAGAGTGAAAAAATTATTATCATTGATATTGGCTTTTGTAATGCTTCTTACTGCATCATCCTTCGCTGCTATAGACGGAGCTGACGGTACAAAGAGCATAAACGGTGCATATATAACCTATAACGGAACAGATAAGGGCGGCTATGGCGCAGGCGGGGTTTCCTATCTTACAGACGGAGTGAGAAACACCTTCGGTGCAAGACATGGCGGAGAAATTAAAATAGAGTTTGGTTCTGAAGTAAGCTTTTCGGGAATCCGTGTATGGATGAGCGATAACTGTGTGTCAGGTGCGGAGGGAAGACACTCCGATTCTGCTATGAACAGCGGCCCCCACAGAAGAGCCGAAGTTTTAAGCGTTAAAATTTCATCCGACGGAAGCACATGGACAGAGCTTTCAAATGAAAGAGAAGCAAACGATGTATTCTGGTATGATGATTATACCTTCGGAAAAAGCGTTAATGCAAAATATATTTCCCTTATATCGAGAAAAGGTAACGACGGCTGGGGAGAATGGGAAATAGGCGAAATTGCCCTTATCACGGATGAGGATATCTCATCAAAGGTAAAGGCAGAGGCAAAGCCTGAAACTAAAAACGAAGCGGAAAATGAGCCTGTTGAAGGCGCTTACAGCGTTGAAGGTACCTGGACTTTTACGGCATCGAGTACTTTCTATTCACTGTCTGCAGACAAGGCATTTGACGGAGATATTAAAACCTTCTGGCACTCATCCTATGAGGCTGCAGGAGGAGCGGTTACTTCAAAAGCGCCCTATCCTCATTATATAGATGTTGATTTTGACAATATGCTTTCCGTTGCAGGCGTTATCTACACACCGAGACCCGACAATATGGCGGGACGTTTTAACAGCTACACCATATACGGCTCCGATGACGGTGCAAACTTTGAAGAAATAAAAAGCGGAATGTGCGACTATTCCAAGGGAGCAACTCCGCAGATTATAAACTTTGATGAAAAGGTAAGTGTAAAGGTTTTAAGAATTGAAACCACCGATGCGGGAGATGATTTCGGCTCTGCCGCAGAAATTACAATCCTTAAGGAAAAGGTAAAGGTGGAAGAAAAGGAATCTGCCCCCGTGGAAGAGGGCGTTTTAGCTCGTGAGGATTCCTGGAAAATCGAAGGCTCCAGCGTATTCTATTTTCAAGTTGCGGCAAATGCCTTTGACGGAAATGAAAATACCTACTGGCACACAAGCTATGAAGCTGAAAACGGACAGATAACCACTATGGCGCCTTATCCTCATTATCTTTCTGTTGATTTCGGAAAAAACGTTACACTTTACGGTATCGTTTATGTGCCGAGAAAAGGAAATCAGGGCGGTGTATTCAATAACTACACCATATACGGCTCAACCGATGGTGAGGAATTTAAGAAAATTACATCAGGAAACTTCATCTATACAGACGGAATAACGGCAAAAACCGTAGAGTTTGAAAAGAGCGAACTTCGTGCCATAAAAATAGAAACCACCGATTCCATAAGCAACGTAGGAACGGCGGGAGAAATTAAATTCCTTACAAAGAAGCCCGAAAAGGAAGCAGTGAAAAAAGCTCCCGTAACGGGAGACGGAAAGAGCCTTGAAGGAGTGCCTTTCTTAGACAGAACCGGCTGGATTGCAACGGGGAAATCCTTTATCAGCGGCAGTCCTATGAGAATGCTGGACGGTGATACAAAAACCCACTGGCATTCCGACTATCAGGCAGCCGACGGCGTTGTAACAGGCAGAGACAATCCTCCCTACACCCTTGAAATAACCCTTCCCGAGGCAAAGGTTATTTCCGGTATCTCCCTTCATCCCAGAGGGGACGGTATGGACACGGGTAAAATATTAAAGCTTAATGTCTATGTGGCAAAGGACGATACGTCGGACTATTTCCTGCTCTTTGAAAACACAGAGTTCCCTCTTGCAACAGGAAATAAAGACCCCAGAGAAATTGCCTTTAACGCAAATATAAGTGTTAAAAAGGTAAAGCTTGAAATTTTAGAGAGCGCACAGCACTTCGGAACATTGGGTGAATTCAATCTCTGGGAAGAGAGAAGCGAATTTAAGACCGTAAGCTTTGAAGACTTCTATGAGGAGGACTCCAAAAACAGATTATACCGTCTTGATACCAAGGAATTTACCGCAAGCTATGACGGTGATTGCTGGAACGATTTCACCATCGATAAGGCTTTTGACGGACCTGATGGTGTAATATTCCAGACAGAGGAATTAAAGGACAGCGCATATCCTGTAGTGTTATCTCTTGATATGGGAAGGGTAAGAACCTTCTCGGAAATGCATTATGTTCCCCGTCAGACTCAGGACCTTCACGGCCTCTGGACTAAGTTCAGTGTTCAGATAAGCGAGGACGGAGAAAACTGGACAACACTTTTAGCTCACGAGGTTCTTGAAAAAGACCTTACAACAAAGAAGTTCATTTTCGATACGCCCGTAAAGGCACGTTATATCGACTTTGAAATCGAGGAATCTATGGTGCACCGTGTTGCCTGCACGGAAATTGAGTTCTATCAGAACAAGGAAGCTCATGATGCTGAAAATAAAGTTGCAGACAAAAAGCCCGAAAAGTATGAGCTTACCATTGGTTCCAATGTAATAAAAAGTGAAAAGGACGGCGTAGCATCTGAAAAGACCATCGACGTTGCGCCCTACATCGTGGACGGCTCAACACTTATCCCCTTAAGAGGGCTGGTTGAGGAAATGGGCGCAGAAATCTCCTGGGACGGTGCAAGTAAGAAAATTACATTAAAAACCGCTGATGCGACAATCGTTCTTCAGATCTGGAACAGAAGAGTTTTTGTTACAACAAAGGAGCTTGGCGAGGTGCGCTACACCCTTCTTAACTTCCCCGTGATAAAGGACTCCCGTACCTTTATCCCCGTAAGATTCGTATCCGAACAGCTTGGCTATAACGTAGCCTGGGACGGTGCGACACAGACGGTAACGATTACAAAATAATAAAAAATCGCAGTGAATTTCACTGCGATTTTTTTAATCAGTATACTTTATAAATTTTTCCGTCCTTGGGATTAAATGCAAGGTCGGGGAGAAGGTGCTCGCATCCTTCTTCGTCGGTTACTATGAGGCAGTCGCCTGAAAACTTCCGTCCGATTTCATCGGTTATAATTTCGCCTTCACCGTTTTCAAAAAGTTCCCTGTTTTCATAAGCGAATTTTAATCCCTCTGCATAGCGCATGGTGCAACAGAACTGTGCCTCGTACATAAAAATCTTAAGGCTTGAGTTAATTTCCGATACGCAGCTGTTGGGGCCCGCACCGCCGTTATCTCTGTGGCAGTAGGAAAGTCCGTTAAACCATATTCTGCGGGATAAGGTTTTATAGTATTCGTCTCCTGTTTCATTGTAAAACCAGAGGGCAAGAATTAAACTGTCCGTAACCGCACAGGGCTCTGTCCAGGTATCACGGCGGTTAAACCAGTTGAAGTTTTCGTATGTGTAGGTCATACCTTCTTTTATGTAAAGCTCAAAATGGTCTTTTGCAATACCGAAATACTTCTTGTTGCCCGTAGATTTGTAAAATCTGAAATAAGCGCGTGACGCGGTTAAGGTGGCGTGGGTTTGTGCCTTAACCTTCATCTTGTCAATCTCGCAGAATTTTTCTGCGGTCTTTTCCATAAATTCCTTTGCTTTTTCGTCCTTAGTAAGCTCGAAATATCTGCTTACACCGTCAACTCCGATAAAAGCACAGCCCACGTCGGTGGATAAAATCCAGCCGTTTTTCCGCTCGAAGTTGTGACCGCCGACACCGCCGTCCTCCTTTTCCCGCGGCTCTAAGGGATATACATCATAAGCAGGGAGTGCGGCATAGAAAAGGTTTGTGAAAACCTTTTTTGCAATTTCAAGGATTTTTTCATCCTTGAAAAGCTTATAATATTCGCAAAGAGAAGATAAAAACCAGCCGTTACCGGATAACTGCTGTTCGTTTACGGCATCGGGGTTAAAAAGCTCTCCCACAAAGCCGTCTTCGTTTAATATTTCGTCAATTCGGGCGATAAATTCATCCATCGCTGTTGCCTTTTTGCCAAGGCAGGAATAAAGTGAGCAGAAGGCGAGGAGCGCCCTTCCCTCCCAGTCTCCGGGCCAGTTTCTGTCGCCGTTTAAGAGGTCATTTATTAAATAGTCTTTTTTGGAAAGACGTTCAAAGCTTTTTTCCATATGGTCGGAAAGTGTATATTTCATAGTAAGCCCCCCTTTCTTTGTTTTTTTAGTATAAGCTATCAATATATAAAAGTCAATATAATTTTTTATAGACAATAAATAAAAACTGTGATAAAATGAAATTGTAAAGTCATAGGATAATAAAAAGGAGGGTATTTATGAAAAAGCTGATTTTTGAAGGAACCGCAACGGCGATGATTACGCCCTTTAACGAGAAAGGTATTGATTTTGATGCCTTTGGAAAGCAGATTGATTTGCAGATAGATGCAAAAATTCCTGCTCTGGTAATCTGCGGAACCACAGGAGAAGCCCCCACATTGGATGATGACGAGCATTTAGAGGCAATTTCCTTTGCAGTGGATCGTGCAAAAGGCAAAACCAAAATTATTGCAGGTACGGGAAGCAACAATACCGACCACGCAATTATGATGAATAAGGAAGCGGAAAAAAGGGGAGCGGATGGTCTACTTTGGGTAACGCCCTATTACAACAAAACCACACAGCGTGGTCTTGTCCATCACTATGAAACACTGGCGGCATCAACGTCACTTCCTGCTATTATTTATAATGTGCCGTCACGTACGGGAGTTGATATTCTTCCCGAATCGGCAGAGGCACTCTCCAAAACAGAAAACATCGTTGCAATTAAAGAGGCAACAGGAAATGCGGCACGTGCCGTTGAGATAATCGACCGCTGCGGCGATGAACTTTATGTATATTCGGGTAACGATGATATTATAGTTCCTTTGATGAGCATCGGCGCAAAGGGCGTTATTTCTGTTTTATCCAACGTTGTTCCTGCACAAACGGAAAAAATGTGCCGTTTGTGCCTGGATGGTAACTACAGGGAAGCAGGGGCAATGCAGGTTAAATATTATGCGCTTATAAAGGCACTTTTCTCCGAGGTTAATCCCATTCCCGTAAAGGCGGCAATGCATCTTTTAGGGCTTGACTCAGGAAAGGTAAGACTTCCCTTATATGAAATGGAAGAAAAAAATTTACTTAAATTAAAATCCGAAATGGAAAAGCTTGGAATATTATAAAATAAAAAGGATGCATCTGCATCCTTTTTTATTTTGGTGGCATGTTACGCGTTTTTAGTAAAAGAATTCATTTCCTTAAAAAATAGTTGCCTTTGTAAGATTCCGGTGCTAAAATGGAAATAAGAACAGTTAATTCAAGATGCGGAGGTTTTGATATGACTCATTTAAGTACAGCAGAAAATCCCTGGGGAAAGCCCTTTACAAATAAAAGATATGTACATCCGCCCTATGCCGAAAACATTATAACAATGTGGCCCACATCAATGGTGCTGATTGGCGAAATTACCGCAAAAGATCCGCAGGAATTCCGCAAAGTAGGCCCCTTTGACAGAGGCTTTGCGGCGGCATTGCCTTCTGCAGGTGTGGTATTTACATTGAAACGAGAAAGCGATTATCTGCACAGACAGATGTTTGATAAATACAGATGGAACGGCGAACTGATGCCGATTAAAGGAACAAAGTATAAGACCAGACGTGACGGAGTTGCCATCCACTCTCTTTCCAAGGATATGGATGCGGTGAAATTCCATCAGGAGGTTTTTTGCGATACTCTCCGTGTGTCAACTGCATATATAAAGGTGACGGTTGAAAACGGCTTTGGCATAGAACAAAAGGTGGAACTTGGTGCGCTTGTCCGCACGGGTCCCGAATCTCTTTTCACCGGATGCTCCGAGCCTGACGGTTATTATGGATATAATCCCCTTCGTTCCTACTGGGAAAATGAAGAAATGCTCCGCTATGAAAAGAAGGAAGGATTCCTTACTGACGGAACATACAGACTGTATTTTGATGAAAAAGAGAATTTTTCATTCGGCGGCGAAAACGATTTAAATATAACATTGGAATTAAAGCCCTATGAAAAGCGCACATTTACCTTTGCATTTACAAGAAATGAAAACGAGCCTTTAAGCTATAATGCAGCACGCAGAAAGACAGAGGCGTTCTGGAAAAAGGAACTTGGAAAAGCAAAGTTTGTACCCGATAAAAAGGGGATAGAGCCGCTCTTTTTCAACTTTTTGACACAGCTTTTACAGATGTTTGCCTGCCCGAGAGGTGAAAGCTATGCGATAATGCGTCAGGGTGCAACCCAGCGCTATCACTGGCCGGAGGCAAAGGAAATTATAAAGGCGTTTTCCCATATAGGCGGATATGATGACTATATTGAAGCGGCACTTTCACACTATTTTAATGATATGCAGGAAAAGGACGGGGAAAATAAAGGAAGAATCCACTATGAATATGTTCCGTGGAATTCCCGTTCTGCTGCCGCACTTGAAATGTTTGCATATGCCGTAAAAAGCAACGGTGATTTTTATGACAAATACATCGCTCAGGCTATGGATGCATTTTACTGGATGGAAAGAGAGCGTGCAAAATCTGCTGATATAGAGGGTGCAGTTAAAGGCTTATTCCCACCCGGAATTGCGACAGACCACGATTTTAACGGAGCTCAGCAGTGGACCTTTGCCGATACTGCAATGCTCAGAGGTTATAAAAGTCTCCTTGAGGTGTTAAAGGAATCGGACAGCGCTTATGCATCGGAGATTAAAGCGGCATATGATGATTACTTCGGGGTAATGAAAGGCATTTTTGATAAATTTGCCGAGGAGCAGAAGGACAGCGAATTTTTGTATCTTCCGAGAGATCCCAAAAACAATCCCGAACTGGAAGCGCGGCTGGACAAAGATGCATTCGGCTATATGTTCCCGAATGAAGCATTGGCTCTCGGTCTGGGCGGTTACGGAAGTAAGGAAAGTGAAAAAGTTATTTACACTTATTCTCACGGCAGACAAGCCGAAAACGGACTTATATATCCGATGTACCGCTCCACAACCGGAACTGGAAGAACATGGTATACCACCTGGGCAGAGCATTCAAGATATGCATATTACAAGGAGAGCGGAAAAAGGGAAAAGTGCAGAGAGCTTGTGGAGGCACTACTTAAATACAATGTCACAACAGAATATTATCAGTGCGAAAGATATGACGACCACGATGCATATTCGGGTCCCTGGATGCCCAATGCAAGTGCAAACGGAAGAGTGCTTGATATGTTGTTTGATTATTACGGAAAACGTAAAATCGAGGAATAATTATGATAAACTACGAAAAATTCAACACTACGGAAAATCATTCCTTTAATTTATATAATGCCGTTAAGTGGTGCCGTGATAACGAATGTGACGGAATTATATTTAACAAAGGAAAGTATGAATTTACCGGGGATATGGCATCGGAAGAAGTGCTTCATATCTCAAATCACGATGTTTACGGGATAAAAAGAATTGCCTTTTTGATAAAGGATATGAAAAATTTCACCATTGACGGTGGCGGAAGTGAATTTTTGTTTCATAACACCGTAATGCCCTTTGCCGTGGTGAATTCTGAAAATATAACCTTAAAGAATTTTTCCATAGACGTAGACGATGTTATGACACTTGACTTAAAGGTAGCAGACGCCAATATGGAATATTTTGATGCAGAGGTTGTAAATAACGGAAGCTACAAGGTGGAAGGGGACAATTTATATCTTTTAAATAGCGACGGGGATAAGGACATATATCATTATCTTGGAATAAGAGCAAGGGGAGAAGATAAAAGCTTTATTCCCGAATCCAAGGATGAATTCAGGGCAGGAAACCCCGCATTGAAGGTTCAGGATCTGGGCGACAGAAAATTGAGAATTTACGGCTCGAAGCTTTATCCCGCAAAAGGGATGCGCTTAATTACTAGGGGAAGTTACCGCTTTGCATTAAACATTGCCATTGATAAAAGCAAGGATATATTACTTGAAAATGTAACCATGTATAAAAGCTATGCAATGGGGCTTTGCGCTGAAATGACGGAGAATGTAACAATTGACGGTATGACGGTTAAAGCAAAGGAAGGCGAGCTTTTATCCCTTAACTGCGATGCCACGCACTTTATTCATTGCAAGGGGCTTGTAACGGTTAAAAACAGCAGCTTTTCGGAGCAGCAGGACGATGCCATAAACATTCACGGAATTTTCACAAGAATTGTGGATAAGAGCGATGACTATATTCTGATAAAGTATATGCAAAAGCAGGCAAAGGGGATTGATATATATAAAAAGGGCTCAACCTTTCAGGTGTTAAACCCGAAAACTTTAATTCCGAAAGGCACTTACGAAATTAAAGATGTTGAAGTTGTAAACTTGAACTATACAAAAATTTATGTAAAAGGCGGAACGGAGAGTATAGATATTGGGGACGATGTTGAGGACCTTACCTGGCAGTGCGACCTTGTGTTTGAAAATAACCGCGTTACCAACAACCGTGCAAGAGGTATGCTGATTGCTGCAAAGGGCAAGGTTTCGATTAAAAATAATTACTTTAACACTCCCGGGGTTGCAATTTTGTTTGAAAGCGACGGAAATTTCTGGTTTGAATCAGGCGGAACAAATCACATCGAAATTTCGGGCAATACCTTTGAAAACTGCTGCTATACAAACGGAAACTGGGGCAGATATGTGATACAGCTCAATCCCAGAGAAGAATTCGACGGCAAGAACTACTATCATAAGTACATAAAAATATCCGATAATAAATTTATAAATTGCGAAAAGAAGCTTCTTTTAGCCGACAATGTGGAAATAATCGAGCTTTCCGGAAATAATGTTGATGTAAAGGAATTTTCTGAATTTGCAAATGTGAAAGAGATTAAATAAAAAAGACCGTATTACGTCTAATCGTAATACGGCTTTTTTGCATCGTTTTTTATTTTGTAATTGTAACTTCCTGACGTTCTGCATTCCAGGAAACGGTTGCACCTAATGCTTCTGCTATAAAGCGTACGGGGGTGTATGTTCTTCCGTTTTCGATGAAGGCGGGAGCATCTAATTTTACTTCTTCTCCGTTAAGAAGGGCGGTGTCTTTATCAATTGTAAGGATTAGCTTTAGGCCTTCCTTTTCAATTATTACTTCTCTTTTTTCGCCATCCCAGGAAACCTTACCTCCGAGAGCTTCTGTTACAAAGCGGGCAGGAAGCATTGTTCTTCCGTTTGTAATTAAGGGAGCAACATCATTTTCCCTGATTTCGCCGAAAACAAATGCTTCCTTTTTATCAATGGTTAACACTATGTCTTTATTTTCGGAAGGTGCGGGAGTTGTATTTTTGTCTTCGGAAGGTGCACTTTCTGTCACGGTTACTGTTATGGTGGCAACCTTGCCGCCGTCCTGATGGGACTTTGCCATAACGATAAAGGATTTTGCAGTTTCGTCTTTGGCAACCATAAGGTAACCGTTGTCTGCGATGAATGTATCTTCTTTAACCATGCCTTCAACGGACCAGGTAACCTTTTTGGAGGGGTTGTTTTTGCCTGTTACCTTTGCTGAAAGTAAAATGCCTTCACCCTTCGCGAGGGTTACATTATCCGGAGTTATGGTTACACTTTCGACAACAGGATCAGGAACATAGAGCTGGGCGTAGCCGTTGGCGTTTGTCCAATAAGCAACAAGGCTGGTGCTGTAACCAAGAACAGTTGCAGCGCCCTTACGGTTAGAGTTTAATCTTTCCGCCAACTCTTTTCTTGCCTGAGCTTCTGTTACCGCGGTGGCTACTTTCAATGAAGTATCGCCTACGCCCTTTAAATAATAACACTCTATAAATTCACATGCATCGCCTGCAGACATACCGATTGGCACACTTGCTGTGCCGGATTCCAATGCTCCGCAGAAAGAACAGTTTCCGATTAATCCGTAGTTGTATGCCACAATACCTCCGGCATATGTTGCTTTAACGCTGGCGTTTGAGTAAGAGTTTACTATTTTTCCACCGGAGCCTACATAATATGCAAGGCCCGTAGCATAACCGCCGTCTTTGGTACATGTAATTGATCCTTCTACCCCCACGTTCATAAGAACACCGCTTACCTTCGGGAAAACAGAAACGTCTTCATCGGAGGTTACAGAAACCTTTATCTTCTTTCCGTATCCGTCGTATGTACCTGCGAAAGCAGCACCTTTGCCGATACCCTTATAGTTGGGGAAGGGTGTTAAATCAATATCCTTTGTCTGTCTTATATATTTACCGCTGTAATTCATACCTACAAGCATATTGCCTGTAAATTCCATGAAATCATAAGCATCGTCAAGAATAAATGGATCGGAAGCTGTGCCTATTCCTGTTATTCCGTCACCAACTTTCCATTCCGAAACATAATTCCAGTCTTCTTCATCTATCATTTCTGAAGGAACATAGAATCTGTTGTTTGTGAAAAATGCAGTTTTGCCGTTTGTGGAAATTTTCACACCGTCTTTAAAGTATTCATCCTGATTACTGTATACATATTTATCTCCGTTGTTGAAGGTGAATTTTCTGGTCAGAGAATTGTACTGTCCTATGGTAGATACGTCGCAGAAAAGCTCTTTTGATAAAGCATCAAGGTCAACGCCGAAAAGATCCGCACACCAGGGCGCAATATCTGTATTATCAATTACGTAATTCTCACGGGTAGCCTTTGTGTCGCCCAAAGAAGGATTTAAGCCTTCAATTAAAGACACGCCCTCGGGAACATATACCCAGACACCAACATTCTGTTCCGTGTGGTCAGCGGATGTCCACTTAACGCTTTCGGGATTTACACCCTCTGCTGTATCGAAAACTGCAGTTTCGGTATTTTCGGGGATAATCATTCCGCCTGTATCGTGGTCGGGCGCACAAACTACAACTGTGTCTGTTCTGCCTTTTGCAAATTCAAGTGCAATTCGGAAAGCCTCGTCAAAGGCAAGGTATTCACTTGTTGATATAACAGCACTGTTGGCGTGACCGCCTGTATCAACCTTGCCTCCCTCAACCATAAGGAAAAATCCTTCAGGATCTCCGGAAAGAGCAGTAATTGCAGCTTTTGTCATTTCAGCTAAAGTTGCCTGCGTTTTCTCCAAATTTATGTCGTAAGGGAGACCTTTGTCTCCGATGTTACCCCAGATTCTGTCTCCGGGTTTAACCTTTAATAAATCTTCTTTGGTTTCAACAACTGTATATCCTCTGTCTATGGCGTTCTGTATAGTGGCATACTGAGCTACCTGACCATAGCCGACGCCAAGAACAACCTCAATACCTTTATTTTCTACCTGCTGATAAAGATCATAGCCATCATTTCTATCCTGCGAATGAGCTGTGAATGATGCAGGTGTTGCATGGAACCAATGATATGTAGAAATAATTCCTGTTGCCTTGCCGACGGACTTTGCTGCCTCAACAAGATTTGCTCTCGGAATTCCGTCTTTGTCAATACCGATAAAACCATTAAAGGTTTTATGTCCTGTTGCCATTGCAGTTCCTGCTGCCGCAGAGTCTGTTACTCCCGTACTTAAAGATGCGGTTTTCATACTTCCCGCAAGTTGAGCACGCATAGCCATAGGATTGGTATCGGTAGGGGTTTTGTTCGGGAATATTTCCTCGTTAAATCCACCGGCGATTTTTACCATATTGGCAAAATCATAAAGTGGGTATCCGCCGCCGTCGGGGATTAAATAAATTATGTTTTTGATTTGTCCTTCCGCTGCATTGACTGCAACAAAAACCGTTGATGCAAGCATTATAAGGACAAGCATTAGTGAAACAATGCGCTTTTTCATTTTTGTTCCTCCTTACTGAATATAAAATTATTATATCAATAAAAGTGAAAATATGCAACGACTTTTTTGAAACGCTTTCATTTTTAATAAAAAAGACAGAAGTTGAAAACTTCTGTCCTTTTTATTATTCTGTGATTGTAACCTCCATCGTCGCCTGATTCCAGGAAACTGTGGCACCTAAAGTTTCTGCGATAATTCGTACCGGAGTGTAGGTTCTGCCGTTTTCTATGAATGCGGCTGTTTCAAGAGTAACTTCTTTTCCGTTTATCAAAGCCTTGGTACTGTCGATTTTAAACACCATGGTTATGTTATTGCGCTTTACGGTAACCTCTCTTCTTACTTCGTTCCATGAAATTGTTGCGCCTAAAGCTTCCGCTACAAAACGGGCAGGAAGCATTGTTCTTCCGTTTCTCAAGATGGGAGGAACGTCATTTATTTTTGTTTCTCCGAAGACATAGGCATTTTTCTTCCCGATGGTTAAAACAATTTCATTTTTATTTTTTATTTTTCCGAGGATTATACTGTTACCCTTCAGGCTCCAGGTTTTAAGGTCGCTCTTGGGGATGCGGGCAACATTTGCCGCTTCTTCTATGTTGTCATTCAGCCATTTTATAAGATCGTCCTTAAGCTGGGTTTCTGTTATTTCGCATATTCCTGAATTGTTTTTATAGATACTTCCGAGGTAGTAAGTATTATAAAAAACAGAATATATTACACGATTGGCAATTGTATATCTGCCTTTTGGAGTATTGACGGTTCCGCTAAAATAGCAATTTGCTATTTTTCCTGAGTTTGTATAGGCGATACCGTTTGCATTTGAGGCCGATATAACAGCATCTGACCAGCAGTTTACGATTATACCGTCTGATTTAACAGAATAGCAGATTGCCGCGGCATTCTTCCGGCTTTTAATGCTTCCGCTTACACCTAAGTTCATAATTATTCCCGAATTGCAGGGGAATAAGTATGCTTCGGAGTCAGAATCTATGTCAACGGTTATGGTGTGACCGTCGCCGTTGTAAATACCTGCAAAGTTTTCACGCTGCGATAATGCAGTGTATTTTGAAGCGCCGGTAAGCTTTGTGAGATCAATATCGGCAGTCTGGAGGAAATAAACCTTTTCATAAGTGTTGCCGCTGCGGATTTCCTCGGTAAATGAAAGGAAATCTTCTGCGGATGTAATAAGATAAGGATGTTCATAAGAACCGTCCTCAAAAACATCCACGGGCTTATCCTCAGGCTCATCCACGGGCTTGTCTTCAGGCTCATCCGCGGGCTTGTCTTCAGGCTCATCCGCGGGCTTGTCTTCAGGCTCATCCGCGGGCTTGTCTTCAGGCTCATCCGCGGGCTTGTCTTCAGGCTTATCCTCAGGGGTGTCTTCGGGCTCATCCGCGGGCTTGTCTTCAGGTTTATCCTCAGGTGATGCTGGCTTTTCGATTACATTTACTACCGCAGAGTCGGTTATGTTGCCTGCCATTATGGATTTTGCCATAACCTTAAAGGTTTCGCAGGTTTCGTTTTCACTTATAAAGAGGTAACCGTCTTTTGTAATTGTTGTGCCGGGCTTAACGTTGCCTTCTATTGACCATATAACTTCGTTGGTGTAGTTGAATTCTCCTTCGGCATCAACTTTGAATAAAAAGCCTTCTCCCTTGTAAATATCAACGGTTTTTGGAATTATTTCCAGACTTATTACAGTGGGAGGAGTCGTGTTTAGCCTGGGGACTCCTGATTCTGCTGTCCAGTAGGCAAGTTGGTTTTCTGAAATTTTCAGAGAAATGGCTGCAGAGCCTCTGCCTTTGTTAAGGTCGTTTGCAAGCGTGTTTTTTACGACACTTTCGGAAATCGGAGTGGCTCCTGACACAGTCTGATTTCCGGTTCCTTCGCGATAATAACAATTTCGGACAACAGCCGTACCGCTGCTTTGAGCGCAAATGGGGAAAGCGGAATGATCGGAATTGAGTGTTCCGCCAAACCAGCAGTTATCCACTGTTCCGTAGTTTGAGTATACTATTCCCGCAACGCCGGGAGCTGTAACGGTGGCTTCTGACCAGCAGTTTGCAACAACGCCGCCGGGACGCAGGGAACGAACCATGCCGGAGGTATAGCTTGCTGTTGAACTTATACTTCCTTCCGTACCTAAATTAATAATCTTTCCTGTTACATAGGGAAATAATGTGCTGTTTTTGGTTGATTCAAGGTTAAGTTTTATTTTATGGGCATTGCCGTTGTAAATGCCGGCAAAGGTGGCTGTTTCATCAACACCGGTATATTCAGGGATATCTGATAAATCAATATCTTCTTCCTGAAGAATATATTGTCCGGAAAATGTTTCACCTGCCATCATATCGTATGTGAAATCTACAAAATCGTAGGCATCGTCTATAATGTAAGGATCGCTTTCTGTGCCTTTGCCGGTCATCCCTTCATGGTCGTCTGAAGCGCCCGAAAGGTCTTCGTCTTCCAGCATTTCGGCAGGAACGTAGAAGTTTCTGTTAATAAATATGGCAACTTTACCGTCAGTTGAAATCTTTCTGCCGTTTTTGTAGTATTCATCCTGATTGCTGTATACATATTTGTCCCCGTTGTTAAACGTGAATTTGCCTGTCTCGCGGTCATATACTCCGAGATTTGTTACATCTACGAAAAGTTCTTCTGTAAGCTCATCAAGGTCAACCCCGATAAGATCAGCACACCAGGGAGCTATGGCTGTATTATCTATTATGTATTTGCTTCTGGTAATTTCTGAATCACCAAGATTTGTGTTAAGACCGTCTATAACCGGCACACCTTCCGGGACATACAACCATACACCGACATTAGCTGCTGTATGGCCGGTAGTTGTCCATTTGATGGTCGCAGGGTTCTTGCCGCTCATAACCAGAGCGATTTCATTTTCCGGATTTTCGGGAATAATCATGCCGCCGGTATCGTGGTCGGGAGCACAGATAACAACCGTATCATCCCTTTCTTTGGCAAATTCAACGGCTACGCGGAATGCTGCGTCAAATGACAAATATTCGCTTGTGGATACAAGGGCGTCATTGATGTGACCGCCTGTATCGACCTTACCGCCTTCAACTAACAGGAAAAATCCGTCAGAATCCCCGGAAAGGGCAGTAATTGCCGCTTTAGTCATTTCTTCAAGGGTTGCCTGTTTTACTCCGATGTTTACGTCATAGGGAATGTCCGTATCTGATATATTTCCCCAGATTCTGTCGCCGGGCTTAACCTTTGTAAGGTCATCTTTCTCTTCGATAATGGTATAGCCATTGTCAATTGCATTTTGTATGGTGGCATATTCCGATACTGCGCCATAGCCTGCACCAAGTACAACTTCGGGACTTTTGCTTTCTATCTGCTGATAGATGTTATAATAGTCGTTT
>JAZSAR010000023.1:0-4545 GCA_045601965.1 Clostridia bacterium | reverse complement strand
AGTAATAAGTTTTCTTTCACGAAAGGAGTAATGATTATGGGATTGTTAAAAGCAGGTATCGGAGCACTTAGCGGCGTTTTAGCTGATTCCTGGCGCGATTATTTTTACTGTGAAAGTCTGGATTCCGATGTACTTGTTCAGAAGGGCGAGAAGAAGACAGGGGGCAGAAGCTCCAATAAAAAAGGGTCCGATAACATTATTTCAGGCGGCTCTGTTATCAACGTAAATGAAGGTCAGTGTATGATTATCGTGGAATCTGGCAAGGTTGTTGAAATCTGTGCAGAGCCCGGAGAATTCTTGTATGATACAGGTACCGAGCCCAGCATATTCTACGGAAACCTTGGTGAAAACATTAAAAAGAGCTTTTCAGAAATCGGAAAGAGATTTACTTTTGGCGGAGAGCCTGCTAAGGATCAGAGAATATACTATTTCAATACAAAGGAAATTATGGGAAACAAGTACGGAACACCTTCGCCCATTCCATTCAGAATTATGGATCAGGCAATAGGCTTCCCTCTGGATATAAAAATCCGCTGTCACGGGGAGTATTCCTACAGAATCACAAATCCGATGCTTTTCTACACCAATGTATGCGCAAATGTTGAAGACTATTTCACAAGAGAGGAAATTGACGGACAGCTCAAGTCTGAGCTTCTTACGGCACTTCAGCCTGCAATGTTCAAGATTTCGCAAAACAATATCTATTACGGCGCAATTCCGGCATATACAATGCAGCTTGCGGAGGAATTAAATGAGCTTTTATCCTCCAAATGGAGAGACAGACGCGGTGTTGAAATTGTAGAATTTGGTGTATCGGCGGTAAATGCCACAGAAGAAGACGAAGCAAGAATTCAGGAATATCAGCGTTCATCCGCTATGGGAAGGGATGCTTCTATGCTCAGAGGTCATATGGCAGGTGCAACAGCTCAGGCTATGAATACTGCTGCGGCAAATGAAAACGGCGCAGCTATGGGTTTTATGGGTATGGGTATGGCAGGTAATATGGCAGGCTCTATGGGGGCTTTCATGCAGGGAAATGCAGAAAATCAGCCTACTATGAATGAGCAAGCGGCAGTAAATAGCTGGCAGTGCATTTGCGGAAAGGTTAACACAGGGAAATTCTGCTCTGAGTGTGGGGCGAAAAAACCTGGAACAATTAAGTGTGATAAATGTGGATGGATGCCGGAAAAACCCGGTGAAAAACCTAAGTTCTGCCCTGAATGCGGAGACAGATTTGACGAAAACGATAAAGACTGATTTGATTATAAAAAAACGGAGGAAAATATGAAAAAGACATTTATAGTTATAATGATGGTTTTATCCCTGGCTTTGTCCGGCTGTGCAGGGCTTAATAAAGGTAAAGATTCGGAATTCTTAAATCTTTCTGTCGGAAAGGTATATGATTATGAGTGGAGCAGAGAGAATAATGCTCCTTTGGCTGAAGCAGAATACCCGGTTATATACCTTTCGGATGAGGATGCAGTTAAATATCCTGAGCTTAAAGCTACAGTTGATAAAATTAACGAAGATACAATAAATGAGTACGGCGGAATGCTGGAAGAATTAAAGCAGGATGCATATAACTTTATGGAATATGCTCCCGGCTATCCTGTAGAATTTAGCAACTTAAATGGTGTAAAGGTGAAAAGGGCGGACGAACTTTTATTAAGTCTGCTTTACGATAGCTACAGCTATTATGGCGGCGCCCACGGTAACACTTATTTTCTCGGAGAAACATATAGCACAAAGACTGGAGAAAAGCTTTCTCTTTCCGACGTGGTAAATGATGTAGATATTCTTCCGGAGCTTGTAGAAGAGCATCTTAATCGCTATTGGAGCGATGTGGAATTTTTTGAAGACTACGATTTAAAAGGAATGTTTGAAGAGGAAACTGTTCAGTGGACATTGGACTATAACGGAATAACATTTTATTTCAATGCATATGATCTGGCTCCTTATGCAGCAGGTGTTCAGGTGGTGACCTTGACAAAAGAAGAATACCCCGAAATATTAAAAGCTGAATATATGTCTGCTCCTGCAAGCTACAGCTTTGAAATCACTAAAGGTGTCCCTTATTTTTGTGACATATATAATGATGCTGTAGCTGATATGGTAAATGTCTATGCGTATACCGATGATTACAGCGGAGCAGGGCAGCTCACAATTACAATAAACGATATGACATATACTGAAGATTTGTATTTATATGATGGAGACTTTAGTTTTGTGTCAACCGAAGACGGTAAGAAGCTTATACTTCTTGAACTTGCTCAGGACGGAGACTACCACGTAATATATGTGTATGATATTACATCCGGAGTCAGAAAATTAGGTGAAGTAGAAGGCGGAATGAAAGGCTTTTATGACAAAGAAAAATCTGTATGGCTTGAAAGCGTGCTGACAAATCCCGAGAAATTTTACATAGAGACAAGAACAAATATTTTGAGTACAGTTAATGGCTGCAAGGAATATCACATTGGCGAAGACGGTATGCCTGAAACCTTTGATACAAATTTGATTTTGGATGAAACATCCGCTCCTGAGTTAACCTTGCTGATTGATATTGAAACAGAAGTATATGATATAAATAAAGGAAAGGCTACAGGTAAAAGAGTAATTGAAAAAGGTGAAAAGGTAGTCTATTACGCAACAGACGAAGATAACTATGTTTTCTTTAAATGTGAAGACGGAACGATTGTAAGAAAAGAATATACAAAACAAGATTTCAATATTTCCGTTGACGGAGTAGATATGTGGGAAGCTTTTGACGGGCTTTTCTTCGCAGGTTAATGTTTAGAGGTGTTTTATGAAATATTCAGAAAGCTTTGGTAAAACAAGCTCAAAAATTCTTTTGGGCACAGCCTATTTCGGAGAAACCATATCCGAAAAGGACTCTTTTGAGATAATGGATGTATATTATGAAATGGGCGGAAGACATATTGATACCGCAAGACTTTATGCCGAAGGCGAGTCTGAGAAGATAATAGGAAAGTGGCTATCAGAAAGGAATTATGACGATATATTTCTTTCTACAAAGGGTGGCTTTCAGCGAACATCAGATCTTCCGGTATCACGCTTGACAGAGGATGAATTAAGGGCAGATCTTGAAAAGAGTCTTAATGCTTTGAAAATTCCGACTATTGAATTTTACTGGCTTCACAGAGATGACGAAAGGCTTCCCGTAAGCGAAATTATAACAAGCATGAATAAGTTTGTGTCCGAAGGAAAAATAAAGAAATTCGGCGCCTCCAACTGGAAGATAAACCGTATTGAAGAGGCAAACCGATATGCAGAAAGTAATGGGCTTATGGGATTTTCTGCAAGTCAGATACGCTTCAGCCCTGCGATAATTGCACCGGGCGGAAATGCTGACAGGACATTGGTAGATATGGACAAGGAAAGCTTTTATTATTATGCTGATAAAAAAATGCCGGTTGCGGCATATGCTTCTCAGGGCAAAGGATTTTTCTCCAAAATGGCATCGATGGGAGAGGGCGGTTTATCCGAAAAGTCCAAGGAACGCTATCTTTGCGAGGAAAACTTAAGGCGCCTTGAAAAAATAAAGACACTTTCGGAAAAATACAACTGCAGTATAGCATCGGCAGTATGCGGCGTGCTTTGTGCCCTTAAGGACGTGGATGTATTTCCGATTATAGGCGGAAGCAAGACAGCACAGATAATAGATTCAATGGCGGGTGCTGATATTGCACTTACCGACGAGGAAGCAAAAAGTCTTTTGGGATTTTGAGAGGTAATTTATGACTGAAGTTGTTGCGGCGTTAATTTGGAATGAGGATAAGTTTTTAATATGCCAGCGCCCTGAAAATAAAGGTAATGCACTGCTTTGGGAGTTTGTTGGCGGCAAGGTTGAAAAGGGCGAAACAAAGGAAGAAGCACTTATTCGCGAATGCAGAGAGGAGCTTTTAATAACCATTTCCGTGGGCGATGAATTTATGGATGTGGTGCACGAATATCCCGATATTACCGTGCATCTTACCTTGTTCAACGCCGAAATTAAAGAAGGTGTTCCTGAAAAAACAGAGCATAACGATATAAAATGGATAACGGTTGATGAAATAGATGATTTTAACTTCTGTAAAGCTGACACGGCAATACTTGAGAAGATTAAAAATCTTAAAAGGAAATAAGGTGTATATATGGAAATAAGATATGCTGATAAAAAAGACGCAGGGCTTATTCTGGAGTTTATAAAAGAGCTTGCAGAATATGAAAAAATGTCCTCTGAGGTTGTGGCAACGGAGGAGCTTCTTAAAGAATGGATTTTTGAAAAGAAAAAAGCGGAGGTTATCTTTGCGCTTGAAGATGGGAAAGAGGTTGGATTTGCCCTCTTTTTCCATAACTTTTCAACCTTTCTCGGAAGGGCGGGAATTTACCTTGAGGATTTGTTTGTAAAACCGGATTACAGGGGTAAGGGCTACGGAAAAGGGCTTCTTAAAAAGCTTGCTGAAATTGCAAAGGAACGAGGATGCGGAAGGCTTGAATGGT
Organism: Clostridia bacterium; assembly: GCA_045601965.1. Lineage (GTDB taxonomy): Bacteria > Bacillota > Clostridia > CAKSNL01 > HGM11501 > HGM11501. Next base: position 39 of record JAZSAR010000023.1, on the reverse strand, counting down.
CATGCCTTGACTGGAACAAGCCAAGCATTGATTTTTATC
>JAZSAR010000022.1:0-7581 GCA_045601965.1 Clostridia bacterium | reverse complement strand
TCTCTTTTACTTGTCTTTTTTTGATTTATATAGTATAATAGTTTAAATCTATTTAAGCTCGTTTTATGCTACTTTGCAGAATAAGGAGATTTTTATGAAAGATATGATTTGGGACGTGGGAGCGTCAAGCTGTATACTTACGCCGGATGAGCATAACATAGATGGCTTTTCTTCATTTAAAGAGGCGGGAATAAAGTTTGCCGAGCTTTCTTGCTGTCACAATCTCTCGCAGATTGATTTTTACAATAATCCCGAAAGAATTTTAAAAGCGGCAGAAGCAAACGGAGTAAAATTCACATCCTTTCATCTGCCATTTTCAAAAACCATCAGCTTTTCAAATCCCGATAAAGAGGTAAGAGAAAAGGCGGTATTAAAGCTTAAGGAAACGGTGGATGCGGCATCTTCAATCGGAATAAATCTTATGGTTATGCATCCGTCCTGCTCAAATTACGAGTTTTATCCAGAGAGGGAACCGCTTATAGTACAGTGCCTTTATCACATCGGCGAGGTGTATGAATACTGTGACAAAAAGAATATACCCCTTGCCGTTGAAAATATGACAGGGCAGGGGCTTCTGGGAACTCCGACAGAAATGATAAGATGCCTTAAAGCATTTCCCGATATAAAAATCTGCTTTGACATAAATCATTGTTTCCGCCTTACTCCTGAGGAATACCTTGATGAGCTCATAAAAGCGGGTTTTAAGGGAAGAATAGCAACCATTCACGCCTCAGACTATTTTCTTAAAGAGGAAAAGCACCTTATGCCCGGCGAGGGAAAAACCGATTTTTGCGCAGTTACAAAAAAGCTTCGGGAAATGGATTATAAAGGCGTATTTATGTATGAGGTATCGGGAAATAAAGAAACAGGTGCAAGATACACCCCGAAAGCCGTAAAAGAAAATTTTGATACAGTTATTAAATCAGCCCTTTTTAATTGACAAAAGGGCTGAAAAGTTGTATATTATAAGTTGATTTAAATAACGAGGAGACATTTTTATGAAAAAACTTTTAAATCTCTTCTGGGTGTTCTTCAAAATCGGTGCATTCACCTTTGGCGGAGGCTATGCAATGATACCGATTATCCAGAAGGAAGTGGTTGAAAACAAAAAATGGGTAACCGATGACGATATATTAAATGTCATAGCCATTGCGGAATCCACACCGGGGCCCATCGCCATAAATTCGGCCACATTTATTGGCTACAAGGTGGCAGGAGTACTTGGCGCGGCGTGTGCAACCTTGGGCGTAGTTATTCCGTCCTTTGTAATAATTACCGTTATCGCGTTTTTCTTAAATAAATTCAGCGAGTATGAGGCTGTTCAGTACGCCTTTTACGGAATAAGAGCAGGGGTATTGGCGCTTGTAATAAAGGCGCTTATCACAATGTATAAGAAAATGCCGAAAACAGCCATTGCTTACGGAATTGCCCTTTTTGCATTCGTTGCATCGCTTGTATTTGATATAATAAATATAAGCATTATATATGTGATTTTGGCTTGCGCCGTAATCGGGCTTGTTTCTTCCTTGTTCAAGATAAAGGAGGTAGAATAAGATGCAGTTTTTCGAGCTTTTTTATACCTTCTTTTATATAGGCATCGTAACCTTCGGAGGCGGCTATGCAATGCTTCCGCTCATCCAGAGTACCGTACTTGATAAGGGCTGGATGCCCCACGAGCAGCTTGTTGACTTTGTGGCAATTTCAGAATCTACACCCGGCCCCTTCGCAATAAATATTGCAACCTATATCGGGGCAGAAAGGTGTGGTGTTTTAGGCTCTGTATGCGCAACACTTGGTGTTGTAATGCCGTCTTTTATAATAATATTGCTTGTTGCAAGAGTTTACGAAAAGTTCAACTCCAACAGAATTGTAAAGGGCGTTATGACAGGTCTTAAGCCTGCAGTAATAGGATTAATCGCATCGGCTGTTTTAACAATAGGAAAAACTGTTTTAATTCCCGATGTGACAAATATTGCAGGCGTGTTTTCAATGGATGTATTGAGCCTTGAGCTTTTGTGTTCACTCATAATTTTTGCTCTCGGACTTTTCCTTATCCTTAAAAAGAAAGCGCATCCCATTTTGGTTATTGCGCTTTCTGCATTACTCGGAATTTTAGCCGGATACTTTATACTGTAAGGAACTTTTTTATGATAACTAAGTATTTTAATGTAAACCCATTGGAAATTGAATACGGAAAGATTGATGAAGCGGCAAAGATTTTGCTGAAAGGTAATCTTGTTGCTTTCCCGACAGAAACGGTATACGGTCTTGGTGCAGACTGCGAAAATAAAGATGCCGTTAAAAGCATATTTACTGCAAAGGGCCGTCCGATGGACAACCCTTTGATAGTGCACGTTTCCGATATTGCAATGTGCGAGAAATATGTTTCACATATCCCCGAAAAGGCGGAATTTTTAATGAACAAATTCTGGGGAGGCCCCCTTACCATAGTGATGAAAAGAAGCAAATTTGCCATAGATGAAGTTACTGCAGGGGGAGATACGGTTGCGATACGCCTTCCTTCGCACCCTGTGGCGCACGCTCTTATCAAGGCGGCGGGAAAAGGTATTGCCGCTCCCAGCGCAAATCTTTCGGGTAAGCCAAGTCCTACTACGGCAGAGCATGTGAAAGAGGATTTTGAAGGCAAGATTCCCTGCATAATCGCAGGAGGAAAGGCAGAGCACGGACTTGAATCCACCGTTATTGATTTAAGCGGAGAAAGACCGATGGTGCTTCGTCCCGGAGTAATAAGCCTTGATATGATTAAGGAACTGCTTCCCGATGCTGTATACGGCGGCGGAGGGGAAGGAATACCCAAAAGTCCGGGTATGAAATATAAGCACTATGCTCCCGATGCTAAGGTCATAGTTGTAAAAGGAGATATGAAAAAGGAAGCTGAAAATTGCTCTGGTAAGGTTCTTTTTATGGACTATGAAGATATGCGAAGTGAATATGAAGAAGAAAGCTTTCTTTCAGTCGGTCAGGATGATACATCCTATGCGGCATCGCTTTTCTGGCTTTTAAGACTTGCTGATGAAAAGAAAGCAAAATTCGTTTTAGCAAAGGATCCGAGAGGCGGCAAGCCTGTTTCCGATGCACTTTGTAACAGACTTTATAAGTCCGCAGGAGGCAATATTATATGATTTTGTTCGTATGTACGGGAAACACCTGCAGAAGCCCTATGGCGGAAGCTCTTTATAAGAACATTACAGGAAAAAATGCAGAATCTGCCGGCTTAAGCGCCGTTAACGGAAGTAGGGCAAGCGAGCATTCGGTTAAGGCTATGGCAAAGCGCGGTATTGATATTAAAGAGCACCTGTCACGGCAGATTGATATTTCTATGCTTGAAGAAGCTTCTGCGGTTCTTACAATGACCGAGGGACATAAGGCTATGCTTTTATATGCCGCTCCCGAATTCTCCGAAAAGATTTTCACAATTTATGAATGGGCAGGAAAATCGGGCGATGTGGCTGATCCTTATGGCGGAAGCGAAGAAGTGTACGAAGAATGTGCAAAGGAACTGGAGGAACTTATCCGTGAAGGTGAAAAGCTACACTAATAATTATTTTGATGCCCTTTATGAAATTGAAAAGGAGGCCTTTTCGGATTTCTGGAGCGAAAAGGGTATGAAGGATGAGCTAGCACTTTCTCAGGCACACTACTATGTTGCCGAGGAGGACGGGGAAATCCTCGGCTTTGCAGGATACTGGCTCATAATTGATGAGGCGGAGATAATGAAAGTTGCCGTTAAGAAGGAGCAGCGTGGCAAGGGAATAGGCGATGCACTCCTTAGAGCAATGATTGAGGACTCAGCTTCCCTTGGGGCAAAAAAAATCCTTCTTGAAGTGAGGGAAGGGAACACCCCTGCCCGTAAGCTTTATGAAAAGCACGGATTCATATCCTATGCAACAAGGGAAAAGTATTACGAAGGCAAGGAAAATGCAGTTTTATATAAAAAGAATTTGTAAAGGAAAATTTTTATGCTTATTTTAGGAATTGAAAGCTCTTGTGATGAAACAGCGGCATCCGTTGTCAAGGACGGACGCGAGGTTTTGTCGGACGTTATATATTCTCAGGCGGACATCCATTCAAAGTACGGTGGAGTTGTGCCGGAGATTGCATCAAGAAGGCATATTGAAAAAGTGCTTTATGTGATAGATAAGGCACTTGCCGATGCCAATGTGACAAAGGATGATATTGATGCCATCGCCGTAACCTGCGGGCCAGGTCTTGTGGGTGCACTCCTTGTTGGCGTATCAGCGGCAAAATCTCTTGCACTTGCCTGGGACAAACCCCTGATTCCCGTAAACCATATAAAGGGGCATATCTCAGCCAATTATGTGGCGTTTAAGGAATTGGAGCCTCCCTTCATCTGCCTTGTTGCATCAGGCGGTCACAGCCATATTGTCCATGTGAAGGACTATACGGATATGAAAGTTTTGGGCGCTACAAGAGATGATGCGGCGGGAGAGGCTTTTGATAAGGTTGCCCGCGTAATCGGTCTCGGCTATCCCGGTGGACCTAAGGTGGACGCGGCGGCAAAAGAGGGAAATCCCGGAGCCTTTTCTTTCCCGCGAGCTAAAACGGGGGACGATTTTTCCTTCAGCGGACTTAAAACAGCGGTAATCAATACTGTACATAAGATGGAACAAAAGGGGGAAGAAATCCCTGTTAATGATATTGCCGCAAGCTTTCAGCAGGCTGTCGTGGAGGTATTGGTTGCAAATACCATAAATCAGGCAGAAAAGGTTAGGACGAATAAAATCTGTCTTGCAGGCGGTGTTGCCTCAAATACTCTTTTGCGAGGCGAATTTGAAAAGGCAGCTAAGGAGAAAAAGCTTACACTTTACTATCCTCCGCTGAGATTTTGCACTGACAATGCGGTAATGATTGCATCGGCGGGCTATTTTGCATATAAGGCAGGAGATGTGGCATCCTCTGACCTTAATGCATATCCTGCGTTAAGTCTTGAATGATTTTTTAAGCGTTTGCGAAGCAAACGCTTTTTTATTTAAAGTTATTTTGTGCATATTTTAAGTTATTTAATGCATTGAAAAACAGAAGAGGATATTATATAATAAAATAAAGAAAAGGAGGAGTTAATATGAAAAGGCTTATATGTATGATGCTTGCTGTATTTTTGGTATTTTCTACAATTCTGGCAGTATCTGCATCCGATGCAGTTATCTTAACGGCAAAGGATGTGGATGAATTTACCAAGGCATCAAGCGTAAAGGACGGGCTTATTGAAGGCGATGACTATGTGAGAAGCTATTTCGGATTTCACGATGTGGATATGACAGGAGTTAAATCCATAGGAATCCGCCTTAAGATGAACGTTCAGGTAAATGGTGAAATATTCAGAGTTAAGGTGGACGATCCGTACTCTCTTAATATCGGATATATCGTTGTAAATAAAAAAGGCGAAAACGGCTTTGCGGAGGCAAGAGGAAACATAACTCCCGTAGAAGGAAAGCACAAGCTGTACTTTGCCAGCACCCTTACACATACAAAGCTTTACTGGGGTATCGAAAGCATAACCCTTTACAAGGAAGCGGCAACGGAGGTTATTCCGGTACCTGATTCTGAAATAGTTGATAACTATTCCGATACATGGGTGGCGGTAGATTCTATGGGACGTAAGGTTGCGGACTTTGAAGAAGCCGGCCCCGTAAAAGAAGGCGTAAGAAAGGTTGGTATGTTTTACTGGCTTAATGCGGGCGGCGGCTATAACGGAATTATTCCCGAAATCATAAAAAGTGCACCCGAAGCAAGATACGACTCAGGTCACGCAGCCTGGGGCAAGGATGGAAGCTACTGGTGGGGTCAGCCTGCTTTGGGCTTTTACGGTAATGCAGAATACTGGGTATATAAAAAGCACGCCGTAATGCTGGCAAATGCGGGTGTTGATGCCGTATTTATGGACTTTACCAACGACTGCAACTCTGTGATACATAATTTCTCCCGCCTCTATGATGCATTCCACGATGCAAGAGAAGAGGGAATAAACGCTCCTAAAATCAGCATTTACGGAAGTATGTCCGGCGAAAGCAACGACGCGGCACGCGATATGCTTACCACAATGTATTATAACTTTTATGAGGACGAAAAATATCAGGATCTCTGGTTTATCTGGAACGGACAGCCCTTTATGATAAACTATCCCGTAAAGGAATCCTATTACAATAAGGACGAGGACAAGGACGTAGTGGATATGTATACCACTATTGACTCGCTTTTTGACCTTACAACGCCCGGCGAAAAAAGAGGCGGCTCAAGCAATCCTAAGGAGAGACACGTTAACTGGCTTGAGGAATATCCTCAGCATCCCTTCGGCATAGGCAGAAGCGGAAGAAGAGAGTTTATGAACCTTGCCATGGCAATCAATCAGTCCTATGTTGACGGAGGAACGGTTGTGGGAGTTTTCTCCGATCCTTATACAAAGGGCAAGGGTTATTCCGAAGCCTTCGGAGAAGATTTATCTGCTATGAGCGGAAAAATTCCTTATTTCTTCCGCGAGCAGGCTGCCCACGTTCTTTCGGTTGATCCCGAATTTGTATTCGTTGACGGATGGAACGAGTGGAAAACGCCTAAATATGACAGCTACGGTGCAAACAAGTGTGCCTTCGTTGACCTTTTCGACGAAGAAAACAGCCGTGATTTTGAGCCGTCAAGAAGCTACTTAAAGGACGATTATTACAATCTTTTAGTTGACTTTGTAAGAAAATATAAGGGCGTTCGTCCTGCACCTCTTGCAAGCGAAAAAGTAACAATTGATATAAACGGCGATGCGTCACAGTGGGCAAACGTTGCACCCGAATTTATAAACGATTATGATAATTACAACCGTGATTCTTTAGGCTCAATCGACCGCGTGACGGGAGAGAATATCGTTTATAAAACAAATGTGGTAAATTCCATTGCAAAGGCTAAGGTTGCCCGCGACAATGAAAACTATTATTTCTATGTCGAAGCAAGGGAAGATATCAAAACTAAACATCCCGGCTTTATGACTCTTTACTTAAACACCGACAGAAACTATGCTACAGGCTGGGAAGGCTATGACTATTCTGTAAACGTGATTGGAGACGGAAGCCTGGCAAAAGCAAATTCAAATGCATGGGCTTGGGAATTTGTGGAAAAGGTTAATTATACCGTTTCGGGAAAGGTATTGCAGATGACAATTCCGCAAGCTTTAATCGGCGAAACGGGAATATCCGACTTTGAATTCAAGTGGACAGATTCCGTAATATGCGACGGAGACTATCTTGACTTCTATTCAGAGGGAAGCTCCGCTCCCATGGGTAAGTTCAATTATCTCTACACAGAAATAGCACAGACTGCATTGACTGCATCTGAAAGAGAAGCACTTTCAGGCGTTACAATTGTTAAAGCAGGTGCAAATAAGATGATAATTGACGGCGGTAAGGTGCTTCCTTATGAAGCTGATACGAGAATTACCGCTTTTGAGATGAACAATACCGTATACGTTCCTATGACAACATATGAGGATGTACTCGGAAACGGCTTATCAAAGATTACATACAATGCAGAAAAGAATATGGTGTATGCCGCACGTCA
>JAZSAR010000021.1:0-5525 GCA_045601965.1 Clostridia bacterium | reverse complement strand
AAGACAGAGCTTATAGAGGAGCTTCCCGAAGGCGAAGTAATTTCCTTCTACAAGCAGGGTGAATTTACAGACCTTTGTGCAGGTCCCCACGTTAACTATACCTCCAAGGTAAAGGCATTCAAGCTTCTCTCCGCTACCGGTGCTTACTGGAGAGGAAGCGAAAAGGACAAGATGCTTACCCGTATCTACGGTGTTGCATATAAAACAAAGGATGAGCTTGAAGCAGACCTTGCTCAGAGAGAAGAAGCTAAAAAGAGAGACCACAATAAGCTTGGCCGTGAGCTTGAATTTTTCACAACAAGCGACCTTATCGGTCAGGGCCTTCCCATCCTTCTTCCCAAGGGTGCAAGAGTAATTCAGCTCCTTCAGCGTTTCGTTGAAGATACAGAGCAGTCTAAGGGCTGGCTTCTCACTAAGACTCCCTATATGGCAAAGAGCGACCTTTATAAGGTATCAGGCCACTGGGATCACTATCTTGACGGTATGTTCGTTTTAGGCGATCCCGAAAGCGACAAGGAAGTTTTCGCACTTCGTCCCATGACATGCCCCTTCCAGTATCAGGCATATCTTAACAGAGCACGTTCCTACCGCGACCTTCCCTTAAGATACAACGAAACCTCCACCCTCTTCAGAAACGAAGCATCCGGTGAAATGCACGGTCTTATCAGAGTTCGTCAGTTCACAATTTCCGAAGGTCACTTAATGTGTACTCCCGATCAGCTTGAAGAAGAATTCAAGAACTGCCTTGAGCTTGCAATTTATATGCTTAAGACATTAGGACTTTACGAAGATATTTCCTACCGTTTCTCACAGTGGGATCCCGAGGATAACGAAAAGTACATCGGAACAGCCGAAGACTGGGATGAAGCCCAGGGTATGATGAAGAGAATCTTGGATCACCTTGAAATCCCCTACAAGGTTGGTGTTGGCGAAGCTGCTTTCTACGGTCCCAAGCTTGACATTCAGATTAAGAACGTATTCGGTAAGGAAGATACACTTATCACAATTCAGATTGACCAGTTCTTAGCTGCCAAGTTCGGTATGGAATATGTTGATGCAGAAGGCAACAAGAAAAACCCCTACATCATCCACCGTACCTCCATCGGCTGCTACGAAAGAACACTTGCTCTTTTAATTGAAAAGTATGCAGGTGCCTTCCCCACATGGCTTGCACCCACTCAGGTTAAGGTTATGTCCCTTTCTGAAAGACACGCTGACTACGTTGCCGATATCGCAAAGGAAATGGAAAAGGCAGGAATCCGCGTTGAGCTTGATACAAGAAATGAAAAAATCGGCTACAAAATCAGAGAAGCTCAGCTTGAAAAGGTACCTTACATGGTTGTTTGCGGCGATAAGGATATCGAAGCAGGTACAATCTCCGTAAGAAGCCGTAAGGGCGGAGAGCAGGAATCCATGACACTCGACCAGTTTATCGCAAAGATTCAGAAGGAAGTTGCAGAAAAAACATTAAACATATAACAATAAAAACGCCTTGAGCTAATGGCTCAAGGCGTTTTTTTATACCTCTTTGGTTTCAAATTTCAGTTCCTTTTCCCTGTCGTTTTCAAGGAAAAGTGCTGTAGCTTTTTTATTTGTGCAAAGTATATTTCCGAATGTAACATTTTCAATTTCGCTCTTTTTAAGGTGTGTGTGGCAAAATCCGAAACCCACACGGCAGTCTTCTCCGCATATTATATTGTCGATAAATGAATCCTTTAAGGTCTTGCACATTGAAACCGCATAGGTTCCGTTTCCGTACACATTTTTAACGCTGATGTTGTAAATTTCGCCCATCACGGAGTGGCGTGTACTTACATAAGCATCCGCCGAGTCTCCTATTCTCACATTGTACTGACTCTTATACTCTTTCCGCCTGCGCATATCCGTAACACCGTCGATATCAATATTATAAATCTTATTACCGTTTTCGTTTAAAAGTCTTACGTTTGAACAGATATAGCAATCCGTTGCCACATTTCTTATTTTAACGTCGTGAATATCCTTATCTTTTCCCGTTACAAGATAGCCGAGCCTTGTTTCAAAGCCGCCAAGTGCCGTTAATGCAACGGAATCATCCTCGGTAAAGCCCGTGATATTTTCAATCAGTATATTATTGCAACCCACACGAAGGTCAAGTCCGTCGGCATTTTTTATGTAAGTCTCCTTGTAATTTCCCGGAAGCTCGTTTTCATAATGCACGCCGTTTTCGTCAATTCTCGAAAGGTCAGCGCAAAAATTTATATTTCTGAAAACAGAATCTCTTACACAGATGTTTGTTATTGCCCACCAGCGCTGTTTTTCGATGCGGATGTTTTCAACCGTAAGATTTCTCACATTCACCATTAAAATAACGGTGTTTTTCGATATGTGCGGAAGTCCGTTTTTAAGGCTTGTGGATTCGGAAAGTCCGTTGTAGTTGCCTCCCGATAAAAAAGCTTCTCCAATGCCTCTTATTGTTATGTTTTTCTGTTCATCGGCAAGGGTTCTTTCCCCTTCTTCTTTAACCTTTTCATTTGCAAACATATTGGCATATACCCCGTCAGCCAAAACCAAAAAGGCATTATCAATTATGATTTCTATATCCGAAGGAAGATAGATGGTTTCTTCTATCACCCATTTATTTTCCCCTGTTCTTTCGTTAAGCTTTGGAATTAATACGGAGTTAACTCCTTCTTCCTTTGCTTTTTTTATAGCAAGAGTTATACTTTCAGAATCGTTTTCACCTAATGTTTCATTCGGTGTAATATACATAAAAGCCACGTCCTTTCTTTTTCAAGTTTAGCATAAAGCCCTTTCCTTGTCAATAAAAAAACCGCAGAGATTCTGCGGTTTTTATCATTATTTCGTTATCGTAATTTCTCTCGTTTCGCCGTTCCACTCTACATTGTAGCCGAGCTGTTCAGATACGAAGCGAAGCGGAATAAAGGTTCTCGAATCCTTGATTTCAGGAGCAACCCGAAGTGTATAACGGACAGGTCCGTAAGTAGGATCATCCACATACACAAGATTGTTTCTGATCTGCATGGTTATATTCCCTGTTGCAGTTTTTATCGTTACAGTCTGATTGTAACCTTCCCACGAAATTTCCGCACCCATTTCCTCAAGGAGTCCTCTTAACGGAATAAGTGTGGAGCTTGATGCCGGATCTATGAAAGGAGCTACATCCATTACCTTTGTCGTGGTTTCCCCATTTTTTTCCACTACAATTTCGTTAGAGTCAATTTTAAGCTTGTAGCTTTCCTTTTTTGCAATCAGTTCATCTTCATAATCGTCCTTCGCCTGGAAAAAGTTGATATCAGAACAAGCCGCTCTTCCCGAATAGCCCGATAATATGTAGAATCTTATATACCTTGCAGTTACCTTGTCGGTAAACCTGTACATTCTTGTTTCAAGGCTGTTTTCATCGGTGTAATCGGAAAATACAAAATCCCAGTTCTTACCGTCAAGAGATGCTTCCACTTCGAAGTCGTGCCATACTCCGTGAAAATCATCGGTCTGACGCGGTGTATAGGAAAATCCCACAAGTGTGTAGGTATCATTCATATCAACTGTATATGTCCAGGGAGCTTCCACACCGGTTTCTGTCTGCCAAAAGGTTTCATTGGATTTATCCAGTGCCGCTACAGCATTGCCACCCCAGGTATCAAAATCAGTTTCAGCAGAAAATCTCGTTTTATCAACCTGATAGAGCTTATTTTTCTCTTCCAGATCAATAAACTCATCATAACTTATCATATCGAGATTTTTATCTTCCTCCATAAAATCAAGCTCTGCAACAGTTGCAACTCCACCCCTGGAGGATGTAATATTCATTCTTACCTTTCTGACCTTTATATTGCCGTAAAACTTTATATCAGCCTTACTTGCACTTCCTGAAAACTCCAGGTCTCTTATTTTTTCAAACTCGCCATCCGCTGTATCAGATACCCAAAGTTCTGCTTCCGTAAATCTTCCCGATGGGCTGTCCTGACGAGGCAGATATGACAATCCCGAAATCACCACATCCTCCGGGAAGGTTATATCAAGAGTGTAAGGAGGTTCTTCCATCCATACAACAATAGCATCATTTGCGGTAAACTTAGAATGCCAGTAGGAGTTTTTATCGTCGTCTATGGCACGCTCCGGTCCCACAGATGATGAATTTGATTTTATTGTCCAGTTGTTTTTATCCTTTAATACAGGCTTTTTCTCTTCGGTAACCGCATTTTTGCTTCCCGGTGCAAAAACATCGATTTCTGCTGCTGTGCAAAAGTCGTCTGCGGATTCTGTTATTACTATTCTCAGCGCCTTATAAAAGCCTTCTTCAAGATATGCGTCCACAGTCTCCCTTGTTGCCGTAAGGTTATTAGGATATGCCTTTTCTCCTATTTTCTTGTAGTTTACGCCGTCAACGCTTCCGTAAAATTCTGCCCTTTTCCATATTCCTGCGCCGGAATTATCAATCGTAAGCTGACGCGGTACGTACCTTACTCCGCCAACATTTAAGGGTTCAGGGAACACAATATCGATTGTAAAAGGAGGCTTGTCCTGACCTGTTATTTCACCGTTTTCCACAGTATAGGCAGAATGCCACAGCCACTTCATATCGTCATTAAAGGCGTTATATATACTGTCCTTTTCACTTAAGGTAGAGCTTGCAGTTACAACCCAGCCTTTGGAATCGTATATTTCACCAATATCCGATGTCACGCCTTCCGTGCTTTTAAGTACCTCGATTTCTGCCGCGGTACAAAAGTCGCTTTCGGACTGTGTTATAATTATTTTTATTGCCTTGTATGTTCCGTTTTTCACGGGGATATCTGTGATTTTTCTTGTTGTAATTATATCATTGGGCATCGCAAAGCTTCCTATTTCAAAGAAATCAATGCCGTTGGTACTGCCTTCAACCTTGCCCTTTTGCCATATTCCTGCTGCGGAATTCCCCTGATTTAACTGTCTTGGTGTATAGCGGATTCCGCCTACCTCAATTGCTTCGGGGAACACTATGTCCACCGTAAAGGGTGCTTTATCCTGGTCTGTAATCTGCCCGTCAACTGCGGTGTAGGCAGAATGCCAGAGATAGTTTGCTTCGCCGTCAAAGGCGTTTTTAATGGAGTTGTTTTTCATTTCGCTTGAAGCGGATGCCTCGAAATTTTTACTGTCGTAAACCTCGGATGCAAAAGAGGGCACTGCAAGCAAAGTAAATATAATTAAAAACGCAGTTATAAACTTTTTCATTTTGTCGCCCTCCTTATCCTAAATGATATGCTACGCTCTTTGCAGTAGCAACATCTGCTGTTTTTCCTCTTCCGAGAATGTATAATCCGCTATCAACCGTAACCGTCCAGTCAAAGCAATCGGAAAGATATGTAACGGGAACATAAACCATTCCGCCCTCTGCAATTGCAGGTGCTGTGAGAGTTCCCTCTACTCCGTTTATTCTTACTTCATTGCTTCCAAGAGCAGTATATGTCCATCTGTAATCGGTGATTTCACGGTCAACAAGTCTGAACGCCTTCACATACAAAAGATTTCTGTATGAATCA
>JAZSAR010000020.1:0-15533 GCA_045601965.1 Clostridia bacterium | reverse complement strand
TCTCATTATTGTAGGGTGCGGCGGTTTCCGACACACCGCCAACAAAATCTGAAATATTTAAGATTAAATGAATATGATTAGGCATAATTACATAACTGTTAATTTTTATATGATTATATTTTTCATTCATTAAATTCAAGTGTTTCTCTATAACAGTGCCGTATTTTGATAAATTCATTTTCGGGACGTCGAAATCGCCGTCCCCTACGATTTTACCCAATATACATTTCTTGTTTTTCGTGCATACCGTAACAAAATATGCTCCCGGCATACTGTAGTCATACCCTTTTAATCTTGTCGGTTTACGTTTTGATAAAGCCTCCATAACAAATCACAGGCTTCCAAGTCCCTTTGAAACCGCCTTATATGCCTCGTCGATTCTGTCTGAATCTATCGCCGCAAGGATTTTCATTTCGCCGCGGGAAATCAGATGAATGTCAATTCCTCTGTCGTAAAGTGCCTCGAAAATTTTAGCCGAGATGTCTGGGTTATGGTAAAGTCCCACCCCGGCAACGGAAAGAAGAGAAATATCTCTTTTTATTTCAAGCCTTCCCCCTATATCGGAGGCTTTAATTATTTCTTCAGTTTTTTCCGCATCATATTCATCTATGACAAAACCCACGTTTGCTTTAGTGCTTATGGCATTGACACTCTGAAGTATTATTATGACATTTATTTCTTCCTTTGCAAGAGCTGAAAATATTTTATAAGCCGTTCCGACTTTGTTTTCTATCCCCGTTAAATTAACCACGCAGCAGCCGGTTATTTTTTCAACACGCTGTATGTTAAAGCCTTCCATTAAAAAACCCTCTTTCCAAGAATAATGTCTGCAACTTCCGACGGGCTTTTCGCCACAAAATCAGGCTTTGAATTGTCTATTTCCTCTTTCTTGCCGTAGCCGTAGGTAACGGCAAGAGAATATGTCCCCAGAATGTGTGCACTTTCTATATCAAAGCAACGGTCGCCCACCATAACTGCTTTTTCCTTTGGGTTCATATTTGAAAGTGCCTCTTTCAAAACGTCGGTTTTGTCGTGCTTTCCGCCCTTTAAGTCGCTTCCCGCCAGTACATCAAAATACTTTGTCAAATCAAAGTGATCAAGTATTTTCTTTGCATAAATTTCAGGCTTGCTTGTGGCAACGCCAAGGATACATCCCGCATCTTTAAGACTTTTAAGCATTTCAAAAACGCCGTCGTATACATCGTTTTCAAAAAGGCCGATGGGTGCAAACCTTTCGCGGTAAATGTCAACCGCACGCTCTGCCTCCTCCTTACTTAAGGAAAAGACCTCGGCATATTTTTCAGCCAGCGGTGGCCCTAAAAAGGTGTCAAGCACTTCATCTGTCGGCACGATAAGTCCCATTTTCTCACAGGAATATATTATGCAGTTTTTAATTCCCCTTGCAGAATCGGTTAAGGTTCCGTCAAGGTCAAAAAGAACATACTTAAACATAAAAACAACTCCAATAAATTCATTATAACAGAAGAAGTGCATCTTTTCAACAAGAAAATAAAAAAGGCTCCCTTGTGTAAAGGGAGCTGCCATCTAAGATTTTTGCTGAAGGCAAAATCCCGGATGGCTGAGGGATTGTAAATCACTTGTTTCCTTTTGCCCTGTTATGAGTCTTACAAAGCATCTGACAGTTTTTAATGTCTGTAGCTCCGCCTTTGCTCCAAGCGGTAACGTGGTCTGCATCCATTTCTGTTATTTTCCATACACGGGTTTTATTGTTGTCGCTACCCATAGCACAGAGAGGACAGTTTGAAACATTACTGCTCTTTGCTTCTTCGGTCTGGCGTGTATAAACTGTCTTTTTGGTAGGCTCGTCAAATACTCGAATGTTAAGGAGTTTGCTGTCGGTACAGCCACCGAGTATATACTCATATACACCCTTTTTATCCTTAACATAGAAGTCAGAATACAGTTCTTTCAGTTTAGCCGACACTTCATCGGGAGCATAAGCGTTTGTGTGGTACTGCTCGTAGAACTCACCCCAAGGCAGACCTCTCATTTCACTTTCAACATCGGTAAAGACACTTGATACCCAATCAATAACGCTAGTGAAATATGCTTTCAACTCGTTAATGTTATCATCGTATCTGTGCTTACTCATATAATCGTCAATGTTGCCCTTGCTTACCCATTCAAGAGCGGTACGCAAGTAGTCCTGTCTTATAACACTACCAGATATGTACGCACTCCATTTCTGAATATTGGCGTTTTGGCTATTTGAGAACTCCTCTTTTGCTTTGGTAACAAAAGGTCCTGAATGAATAGCGTTTGAAAGTTCCTGCTCGTTAAGGGGTATGCCTGCGATATTGATAGTCTTGAACCATTCCTTGATTTCGCTCTCTGTACCCTCACAGATATAGATAGTCAAGGTTGTCTGCATTATCTTGTCCTGCATATCCTTTGCAAGTCCAGAGAAGTATCTCGGTATGCCGTTCTGGTCGTTAATGGCAAACTTACCTGTTACGAAGCGACCAAAACTGGTGATGCGCTGTTGTCCGTCCAGAACCTCATATTTATCTTCTGCAACTTTGGTAAAGTAGATAAGTCCCAGAGGATAGCCTTTGAGAATGGAATCAATAACAGCCACATCACGCTTTCCGTCAGCATAAATGTAATTACGCTGATACTCTGGCTGAATAACAAGTTTTCCAGAAAGACCGAACAGACCTTTACCCTCATACTCGTTATATACAAAGCCTTTGCATATGTCCTCAACTGTTATATCGGTTACTAATGTGGTAATCATTCCTGCACCCTCTTTCTTATCAATATTCTTTGATAAACCTTGTTGCCATTTACAACACCAGAAGCGTTTAAGTCGTATGTGCCTTTTTTACCAAACAACTCAAAATAACGCTCTTGACATTCCTGCGTAGTATAAACCCTTGTCTTTAATCCGTACAAATCAAGGTTTTCGCACATTCCCAAGATTTCAAACTGTTCGGGACAATACTTATCCAAGAATGTAATAGGCACACCCATAACGCCGTCATAATCGCTCGGTATTGAGTCCGTGAAAGGAATCTCGATAGCATCATAGTTATCATAAGCGGAGTAGCCTATATTTCTAATCTCCTTATGTTTGCTGAACTTTATATTATCGTCCATTGTCATAAGGCTCATTGGCTGATGTCTGCGACCGTGTTCAATGTTCGTGAACCACACCACGCCAGAAACACGAATCATACCTTCCCTGTGGTCACTGGCTGTTGCATAGTCAGTATAATACTTGTTGATAAAGTGAGCAGCACCACCCTTGAAACCTCTGCCAAGCCAAACTTTATTCTGCATTATAAGAGGAAATACTTCTTTGTAGGTAATAGCGTTTTGATTACCTATAATAATAAACTTCTTGTCTGCCTCAATTATCCAAGACAAAAACTCTCTAAACAAAGAGAATGGCGGATTCGTAATGATAATGTCTGCCTCGTCCCTTAAAGCCTTGACCTCATCACTTCTAAAATCTCCGTCCCCCTCTAAATAGTGCCATTCCAAATCGTCAATATCAATTACACCAGACTTGTTGCTGTCCCGTGTGAGAGTGAATATTTTTCCGTGTGTCTTTGTTTTGTCCTCATCGAATTGGGGAGATTCCATTTCAAAAACGGATAACTGATACCCCTCTTTAATATTTCTGCTCTCAATAGCATAACTAGTGCTGATAATTTTCTTCAATCCGAAATTTTCAAAGTTCTGTGCAAAGAATCTTGTGAAGTTGCTCCACTCTGGGTCATCACAAGGGAGCAGGATTGTCTTGCCTCTAAATACATCTGGATTATATTCCAGATAAGCATTGACTTCTCTCTGTATATCTTCATATTGAGTGTAGAACTCATCATTCTTTGCGTTCTTTGCTTCGGATAGTTTCTTGTTTGCCATTAAAACCCACATCCATTTCAATTATGTGCTTTAAAATGCACTATTTCGCTTATTTTATCATATACAAAAGCACATTGCAACAAAAATATGCTTTTCAGAAGCATATTTTCCAAGACCTATGCCTTACAATATAGTGTAGGATGGTGATAAAAATGGACGAAAAGGTTTTTGAAAAAAATTTTGCGCTGAGGCTTTCAATGCTTCGTGAAAAGAAAAATGTAACCGCCCGTGAAATGAGCCTAGCTATAGGGCAGAACCCCGGCTATATTAATCATATCGAAAACAATCAGACAACGCCTTCACTATCAGGGCTTCTCTATATCTGCGAATACCTCGGCATAACTCCGGCACAATTTTTCGACACAGAAAATGAAAATCCCGAAAAATTCAACCGCATAAACGAATATCTCAAAAAGCTTACCGATGAAGAGCTTGATGCTGTGGAAAACATTTTAAGGCTTATGTCAAAAAGATAAAACAATGGAGAGCATAGTTTATGCTCTCCATTGTTTTCAGAGATTCTTCGTTGCTATTGGAGTTTTATACCAAACTCCAATAGCTTCTCAGAATGACAATCTGTGCTTTGTCCCCTTTATTTTCCCACTTGACAAATCAAAAAAAGCTGATATAATAATGTAGATACTATGAAGATGTGTAAGTAGTATGCGAGTGATTCTTTAAGAGAATGGGCGTCACCGGCTGAGAGCGCCTTAAGATAGCAGCATATGAATTTCAGCATTGGAGTGTCCTGCGAAAGCTTTGATTAAGCAGGGTGCATCATCCCACGCCATGGATGACGAAAGAGCGGAATTTAATTCCGAATCCGGGTGGTACCGCGGGCAAACGCTCGTCCCAGACAATGGGACGGGCTTTTTATATTTTAAGACATAATCAAAAGAAAATTTATATGAAAGGATTTTTAAATATGGCAGATAAAACAAATGAGTTAAAGCTTGCCTTTGCCGAAGCGCTTTCCAAGGTTAACACCATGGAAGAGCTTGAAAACTTACGTGTTGAATACACCGGCAAAAAGGGCTACATCACAGGCCTTATGCAGGAAATGAAAAACCTGTCACCCGAAGAAAAGAAGGTTTTCGGACAGACGGTTAACGTGCTTAAGGACGAGGTTAACGAAAAAATCACAGAAAAGAGAGAGGAACTTAAGAAAAAGGAGCTTGAGACAGAGCTTGCTAAAATGCCCGAATTTGACATTTCAATGCCCCCCACACTTAAGAGAGGCTCATACCACCCCATCACACTTGTACAGAGACAGTGTGAAGAGGTATTTAAGTCTATGGGCTTTGCCATTGAAGACTACAGCGAAATCGTAACAGACTATGAGTGCTTTGAGGCATTAAATATTCCCAAAGACCATCCCGCAAGAGATATGCAGGATACCTACTACCTTGAAAACGGTCAGTTGCTTAAGTCCCACACCTCTGCGGCACAGAACGCAATTTACAAAAAGTACAAGGACGCATTAATCAACGAGGGTAAGCCCATCAAGGCTATTTTCCCCGGAAGATGCTTCCGTAACGAAGCAACAGATGCCTGCCACGAAAACACCTTCTTCCAGATGGAAGGCGTTATGGTTGACAAAAACATCTCCATTTCAAACCTTATCTTCTTTATGAAGACCATGCTTTCAGAGGTTTTCCAGAAGGACATAAAGGTTCGCTTACGTCCCGGCTTCTTCCCCTTTGTGGAACCCGGATTTGAGCTTGACATAAGCTGTCTTATCTGCGGCGGCGAAGGCTGTCCCTCCTGTAAGCACAGTGGCTGGCTTGAGCTTTGCCCCTGCGGTATGATTCATCCCGAGGTATTAAAGGCAGGCGGAATTGACCCCGAGGAATACACAGGCTTTGCCTTCGGTCTTGGTCTTACCCGTCTTGCAATGATGAAATACGGCATTAAAGATATCCGTGACCTTAACTCAGGCTCTCTTAAGAGTCTTTCTCAGTTCACGGACGACAAATAAGAAAGGAGAGATTTATTATGTTTTTATCAATGAACTGGATTTCCGATTTTGTTGACCTTACGGGACTTGACAAAATGGATTTAATTGCAAAATTCTCTCTTGCCACAGCAGAGGTTGAAAACGACATTTTCCATAAGGGTTCAGACATTTCCGGCATTGTTTGTGCTGAAATAAAATCAGTTGAAAACCATCCCGAATCAAAGAAGCTTCACCTTTTAAAGGTTGATATCGGCGAGGAGGAGCTTGTTGACGTTGTCTGCGGTGCTCCCAATGTAAGAGTTGGTCTTAAGACAGCTTTTGCAAAATTAGGTGCTCAGGTGGGCGACATTACAATCGCACCCAGAAAGCTTGCAGGCTATACCTCCAACGGTATGTGCTGTTCCGAAAAAGAGCTTGGCTTAAGCGACAGTAACGACGGTATTATGGAAATTACCGACGATATCCCTTTAGGTACAGACCTTAAGTCAGTTTACGAAATTGAAGACATCATTTTCGAGGTTGATAATAAGTCACTAACAAACCGCCCCGACCTCTGGGGACACTACGGAATTGCCCGTGAGTTTGCGGCAATTGCAAAGAGAGAATTAAAGCCCCTTCCCGTAGCTGACCTTAAGGCTTATGAAAACCTTAAAAAGGTGGACTTAAAGATTGAAGACCCCTTATGTCAGAGATACTCCTGCCTTCAGTTCGAGGGTATTTCAAGAAACGTAAGCCCCGTTAATATGAGAATCCGTCTTTACTATTGCGGAATGAGAGCAATCAACTTCCTTGCCGACCTTACAAACTATCTTATGCTTGAAATGGGCCAGCCCATGCATGCATTTGACTCCCGTAAGGTGGAAAAAATCAGAGTCAAGAGATTCTCATCTCCCTTCAAGTTTCAGACTCTTGACGGTGTGGAACGTGACATTGACGAAAATACACTTATGATCTGTAACGGTGACACTCCCGTTGCAATCGCAGGTATTATGGGCGGACTTGATTCCGAAATCGTAGAAGATACAAAGACACTTACCTTGGAATCTGCCACATTTGATGCGGCATCTATCCGTAAGTCAACCGTTCGTCTTGCTCACAGAACAGACGCTTCCCAGCGCTATGAAAAGAGCTTAGACCCCGAAATGACAGTTACTGCAGTTGCAAGATTTGTAAAGCTTCTTACAGATATTGATAGCGAGGCAGTTGTTGTTTCCGCACTTACAGACGAATATATAACAAAGTATGATGAAATCAGCCTTTCCTTCAACAAGGCATTTGTTGACAAGTACACAGGCATTGATATTCCCGATGCCACAATCGTTGAAACACTTACTGCACTCGGCTTCGGCGTATCTGAAAAGGGCGGCGAATACTCTGTTACCGTTCCTTCCTGGAGAGCAACGAAGGACGTTACAATGAAGGCTGACATTATTGAAGAAATCACCCGTATCTACGGCTATGACAACTTTGATATCAACACCGCCGCAGTTCCCTTATATCCCGTAAGAGCCGCTGTTGAAAAGAGCGACGAGGACAGAATCAAGGATATATTGGTTAAGCGCTATTCAATGCACGAACTTCATTCCTACATCTGGGCATACTACGATGAATATAAGGATCTGGGAATTGAAATTGAAAAGAATGTTGAGCTTATCAACGCAACAAACCCCAACATCAAGACAATAAGAAAATCCATCGTTCCCACACAGCTTTGCCAGGTTAAATCAAACGTGGGCTTTGACACCGATTTTTCCGTATTTGAAATCGGACGGGTTTTAGAGGGCTTCCGTGAGGACGGACTTTGCGATGAGCATAAGAAGCTTTGCATCACTCTTTATTCAAAGACCAAGGAGCTTGAAAATATCTACTTTGAGCTTCGTGATATCCTTTCTGTTATCGCAGATGACTTAAAGCACGAAAAGCTTTCATTCGCAAAGAAGGAAGCAACACATTCCTATCAGCACATAAAGAACCTGAATGCAATTTCTATGGGCGGTAAGGAAATCGGTGAAATCGGCATCGTAAATTCCGCAATCGCAAAGAAGATTGACAAAAAGGCCAACATTGTTTATGCCGAGATTGATATGGCGACCTTTGCATCCGTTAAGAATGCAAGCATTGCCTACAGAGAGAATTCAAGATTCCCCGAAATCGAAATCGACTTATCATTCATCACAGAAACCTACGCTCCCATCGCAAAGGCTATCGAAAACGCATCCTGTGCCCTTATCAAGGACGTAAGCGTTGTTGATACCTACGTTGATGAAAGCGGCAAATCCATCACCGTAAGACTTATCTTCTCACATCCCGCGAGAACTCTTACCAAGGAAGAGGTTATTGATATCGTTAAGGGCATCGTAGCAGAACTCGGCGCAGAAGGCATAAACTTAAAGAACGACTTTGTGGTTTGATTATTAAATAAAAAAGCTTCGGACTAACGTCCGAAGCTTTTTTTATCAGAATTCGTAGCTTCCTGCCTTGTAAAAACCGCTGTTATCTCCGAGAACAAGCTTAAAATCGTAGGGCGATGTAATTTTGTATTTCCCTTCCTTAAGGGAAACCTTTACACCTCTCACCTCTGCATCAAAGGCCTTTATACCTTCGACTTTGCAGGGCGAAATAACAAGGCTGTCCCATCCGAAGCCTTCTAAATTGATACCTGCGACGAAGCGGTAAAACCATCCGTCAACCATACCGAGGAAGTGATGATTACGGCTTGTATGCGTGCCTCCGGGATTTTCCTCCGTTGCATAGTCAAACTGTTCTGGAAGGCTTGTCAATTTATCCTTTACGCACTTTCCGTAGCCCATAACTTCGGTGTTTGTAAGCACCTTATATATAAGGTCATTATATCCGCCTTTACCAAACACGTCAAACACCATACGAAGACCGTGAACACCGCACTTAAAGGCATAGCCTGCTTCCTTGACAAGCTCTGCCGCCTTATCTGTATGATTCTTTATCTCATCCCCATCAAGCATACCGCTGTAAACAGAGCAAATCAATGTGGTGAAATGGCGGTTTGTAAGTTCTCCGTTCTTCACATACTTTGCTCTGAAATCCTTTTTAATGTCTTCCGCAAGGGAAAGCCAACTTGACGCATCCTCTCCTATTGCCTTTGCCATTTCAGCCATCATCAGGGCGTCTATTCTGTAATAGATAGTATCTGTAATTTCGACGGGACATTTTTCATCCGCCGTACTTACCCAGTCGCCCACACCAAAATCCATCAGGCAGTTTTCACTTCTCGATGCGAAATATCCCATAGCGCGCACCATATTCTCCCACATAAGGGAAACGATTTCGCTGTTTCCACTGTACTTATAAGCATAATACGGAATGTGAATTATTGCGCTGCTCCAGTCAAGGCCGTTGGCAAAGCTGTAGGGCCAGTTACTGCGGCAGGGGATTATTCCCGGGATAAAGCCCGACGGTGTCTGTGCATCCTTGAAATTAAGCATCCATTCATAAAACATATCATAGGAGTCATACTGCATGGAAACAACTTCGCTTGTCAGCATACCGTCGCCCGTCCATTCATTCTGCTCTCTTTGCGGACAGTCAAGCATTGCTCCCTGCGCACAGGCAAGAATTGAGCGGTCGGTGTATTTATGTATTTCGTTTAAGATGTAATTATCAGAGTTAAATGCTGACACATTCGGAATATCCGTATGTGCCTTTAAGGCAACAACAGAAGCGACTTTTGCACCGGTAATTTCCACATATCTGAAGCCGTGGAATGTAAAAAGCGGTTCAAACTCCTCTCCGTCTTCCCCTTTCGGGAAATATTCGTCTCTGTGAAGCATTTCGGGATATGTCCCCGCCTGAAGACCTATGTCCGAGGCGTGCTTTTTATCATCCGTAAGCCATTCCGAATAAAACACGGTTACCTTTTCTTCGTTTTTTCCCGATAGCTTAAAGCGTACCCATCCGGAGAGATTTTCTCCGAAGTCATACACTCCGGGAGCGATTTCTCTTCCCTCAATTTCCTCAAAAATTCTTTTCGGCGGGCAGATTTTCTTTCTGTATGCACCGCCCGGCCCCGCACAGATATATGCGTTTTCCCAGCCTTCAAGTGATGTCCCGGGCTCCGACCAGTCTTTTATCTCCATTTTCGCATCATATCTTTCACCGCAACGGCGGAGCGTCATAAGTGTGGGAGAATGATGTGTCATAAAGGATGTATCGCTTGATATTGTTTCCTTTTCGCCCGATTCATACTCTATTTCCATCTGTGCAATCATTCTCGGTGTTCCCATACGCATCACGTATTCAAGGTCTGCAAGGTAAATGTGACCTACTATGGCTCCAAAGCGGTTTTTGCCTTCCTTTACAAGCTTTGTAAGATCGTAAACATTATAGTCTACGGTTTTTATATACGTCGTGCACTGAGTGGGATGAACAGAATCGGGGATTCTTTTTCCGTTTAAGTAGTATGCCGCCTGCCCCAGGCCTGATACATTTAATATAACGCTTTTAACGCCGCTTTTTATTTCAAAATCCTTTACCAGATAGGGTGCCGGATATGGATTTCTTGGATCAGGATGTGTCCACTTTTTAATATTTACAGATGTTATCCATTTAGCATTTTCAAACATAATCACACTTCCTTTACAGATTGTTTCGCTATTTCAATTTCTTCCCAGGTAACTTCTTCATCGAAGTCTGAAAAGGTGTTTTTCGCCACATCGTTTCCGGTTAAAGCTTTGTACCAGGTAAGGCCGATGGCGTATCTTCCAAGACCGAAAGAGGCGTGGAAGGTGTCCCTGTGCACCTTTTCTATGCCGTTTTTCATCATTCTTCCGAAAACCTCGCCCGACGGAATTATAAAGTCGGCATTTATGGCTTTTGCCGCTTTTTTATATGCCTCCTTTATATCAGAAAGCATATCGTCGGGTGTTTTATAGGAAAGCTCCTCCGTAAGACGTTCGCTGTCCTTTTCATAAGCCCAGGTCTGATGGATTGCGATTTTTGCCTTCGGTGCAAGCTTTCTCACATAAACTGCAAGCTCCGTTAAGTAAGGCTCATAGCTTTCAAAGCGGGGCGCTTCACTGCTTACCTGCTGTAATGTTACAACGTCCCACTCTTCCATCAAAAGAGCATCCTTCATGGAAATAAAAGCGCCTGTTGATTTTCCGTTTATTTCAAGAGAATATGCAGCATCATTGCTTATCATATTCTGATAGTGCCGTGAAAGCGGGCATCCGCCAATATAAAGATTGTATGCCTCAAGAGAAAATCCGTCAGAAGATGCAATCTGATTCAGGTATCTTTGTGCATCCTGCGAAAAGCTGTTTCCGATTGACAATACTTTCATTTTCATCTTCCTTTCTCAGAGAAATTTACACCCCGATTATACCACCGACAGAGCCATATTGCAACATAAAAAAGGCGTCGCAAAGCGACGCCTTTTATTATTTTACAAGCTTATCGTGATTGTCGGTTGTTCTTAAAAATTCGTGAATTACCCATCTTGTACGCTCGTAAACCTTTTCCTGCGCATATGCGATATCGCCGGGCTTTTCTTCTAAAGCAAACTCATAGGGCTGACGGATTTCCGTACCTACGTTGATTTTCGCAATACCGGACTCCATAGCACGGAGAATATAATCCTGTTCAATTCCGCTTCCGCCGTGGAGCACCAGAGGCATTTTGCCCGTTACTTCGGAAAGAGTTCTGATGTGGTCTATATCAAGTCTTGCATTGGGCTTTTTAAGATGCTTTGTGGATGCTGCGATTGCACCGTGGAAGCTTCCTGCCGCAACGCTTAACCAGTCACAGCCGGACTCTTTGGCGAAGCGTGTTGCCTCTTCGGGCTTTGTAAAGCCTTTCTTTGTGGCAAAAAGCTCTTCATAGCTTAAGCCGATTCCGCTTCCCTCGTGACCTGATACTGCGCCAAGCTCAGCCTCGACAGCCGCACCGTAGGTTTTTGCAAGATTTGCAACCTCTAATGTTGTTGCAATATTTTCATCAAGAGGAAGGCGGGAGCCGTCAACCATTACAGACTGATAGCCGCATTCAAGTGCACGCTTGATGATATCCATATAGTCAACCTTTTTAAAGTCCTCGTCGATTGCGGGAACGTGGTCAAGATGCAAAAGGGTATATCCGTCCTTTTTATATTTGAAGTATTCCTTTGCAACAGCCTCGGGGCTTTCGGATTCAAACTTTTCCCATTCAAGACGGGCAACCTGAACCATTGCAACGGAGTTTTCGTCAACAATCGCCTTTATTACAGCCTCCGCCATGGGAAGATAAGGAATATTGAATGCGGGAATTATTGTGTGGTTTGCTACCGCCGCCTGAACTATTTTATTTGAGCTCATCGTAATTCCTCCTTACATTTTATCCACAGGGTATAAAATTTTAAGCTGATTAATCTTGCTCTGATATGCCTTCTGCTGCTTTTCCTTAGTAACCATATCTGAAAGCTCGGACTTGATTTCTTCAAATTCATAGGTCTTTGCTTCGTTTTTAGCGCAAAGCTTTATAAGATGGAAGCCAAACTGTGTCTTAACAGGGCCTTTGATTTCGCCAACTTCCATAGCGAATACCGCTTCGTCAAATTCCTTAACCATCTGACCTCTGGTAAATTCGCCAAGGTTTCCGCCGTTTTCCTTTGAGGGGCAGGAGCTTTCCGCTCTTGCTGCATCTTCAAATGAAATTTCGCCCGCATTGATTTTTGCAAGTATCTCTTTTGCCTTGTCCTCGGAATCAACTAAGATATGGCTTGCGTTTACGCTTTCGCCCTTACCGAAGCGTTCCTTGTTTTCTTCGTAAAACGCCTTTATTTCATCATCTGTCGCAGGCTTTACGGTTTCTAATGCCTTTGCCATAGCAAAGCTTATGAGCATATCTTCCTTAACCTTCTGAAGCTGCGCCTTGAATTCAGCGTTGTATTCATACATATTTTTACCTGCATCAAGTAAAAACAGCTTATTTGCAATCATCTGCTCCAAAACCATTGCTCTGCCTTCGGGGTTGTTAAGATTCTGTCCTCTCTGCATTAAGGACATTATCATTTCGTTAACTTCCTCTTCTGTTACCGTGAGATTTCCCACTCTTGCCAATACTTTACCTTCCATTTATATCTTCCTTTCGTAAATAAATCACATTAAAATTGATTATAGCACAGAATATACGAAATTTCAACTGTTTTCTGCGGTTTGTACGAACCAGGATTTGATCAGTGACTTCGGCATTTTGCCAAAGCAAATCCCATAGACGTTCGTTCAAATAATACTACATATATCAGTTAATGCATCGCCACAGTCAGCGCCTTCTGTCCGAACTAGGATTTGATTTTTTCCTGACGGAAAAAACTTCGGCGTTTTGCTTCGCAAAAACGCCTATGACTTCGTTCAAATCCTCGAGACGTTTGGCAGACAAAAAAATAACAGCACCCGTTGGGTACTGTTATTTTTTTGGTTGCCGAACTAGGATTTGAACCCAGACAAACAGAGTCAGAGTCTGCCGTGCTACCATTACACAATTCGGCAAAAAAATGGTGCGAGAGACGGGAATTGAACCCGTACGATGAAATCACACGCCCCTTAAACGTGCGCGTCTGCCAGTTCCGCCACTCTCGCATACCGTCTATTTATTTGGTGCTCTCTCACAGAGCACGTATCATATTATAGCAACAATCAAAGCATTTGTCAAGACTTTTTTTCAAAAAAATTAAACTTTTTTTCAAAGCAGGATTTTACTGCCTTAATGATGACTTTTAAAAGCCCTCATCGTTAACGCCATGTTACAGCAAAACAAGGAATGGTCAAAGACCATTCCTGCTTAATTTTTATTGCATTTGGATTATTCGAAATCCATCTCAATTATTGCGAAGCTTGACATATCTACCGATTCATCGATTCCGCTGATTGTAATAATGTCTTTAGTTTCTATAATTTCAAGCTCAGCAATGGGTGCTTCATATACCTTCTTCATTATAACCACTCCTTACTATGCAGCTCGTAATAAACTACATATCAATTATATCACAATCAATCGCGATTACCATGTATTTTTCAGTATATAAATTTAAACAAAATGTATTTTTCTATACTTTTTTTACTTATCTAGTGTCTTCATCGTGGGGATTTGGGTCCCAATAATTACATAACTCACCATAAGTCTGCATATTCCTTTATATCAAGAGATTTTCAGAATGTTGAATTTGGCATAAGTCTTCATAAGTCTATATATTATATGCACAAAACGGTGTAGTAATTTGGTGTAGTGGTGTAGTTTCTTTTAAAATACTAATTACAAATTTATATCAGGAATATTCTTGTTGTATCTTTGGGCATTAGCGTGAGCTAATACTTTCCCTGTAGGGGTAATTGTTATACTATGTGGTAAAGCTTCCCACCACAAACGAACAGATTTCAAACTTTCGTATGTATCCCATTTTTGCATAAATGCTTTTTTTACGTTTTTCTTTAACTGTGTATCGTTTGAATATAAATTCCAAATATTATTTAGGGCTTCTATCTCTTTAGGTGATACCTTTCTAAATCGCAACATATTAGGTTCTATAACCACTGGAAAACTAATATCCTTTATTGCATTACGATTTCTCACATTTAAACGAACATATCCAGCATTTAATTCGTGTTCTACCAATAAACTGCCAGAAATATTTGCTTCTGTTAAAATATCAATAGCCCTTTGGTGAGTTTCTGAGTTTTGTGGTATTCCAACACAAGAATAGCCGTCAAGAACTTCAGGATAAAATTCATCAAATTTTTTAAATGTGCCTATCGAAGAAACTCTTGTAACATTTAATACATCAAGGTGATATGCCCACTCTAATCCTTTTGGTAAAACCATATAACAAAATGATCCTAACAAGTTGTTCATAGTTTTTAAACCTTGTGTTATATTTCCACTCACTGGACTCCAGTTGTTTATAGCATGCACTAGTGTCAGCGCACATAATGCATCATCATCAATCTGATCGATTATTTCAACCGCTTTAGTTATGCTTGCTTTTGTTTTTCTATCCGATTTCTTTTCCACTCTGTGAGCAAGCAATTCTGTTAACATTTCAATATCTGCATCTCTATCTGCCGCTGCTGCTCTCTTTTGCGCTTCCGTGAGAAGAAATTGAAAAGATGGGTCACCAAAAGCAGCCAACATACCATCAACTTTCTCAACTTTGTTCATCAACAGTTCTTCAAACATATTAACTCGTTTGATAGCCAACTCATATGCTTCTTGTGTATATCCTTTTCTCGCTATAGCATTCATTTCAGTGAAAATTTCTCTTGCTCTCTGTTCCGTGATGCCGTTGCTTATACTCATACTTTCCACTATGAGTTGTCGAGAGTTATCTCCAGCCTTTTGTGTTTGTTTATTATTTCCCATTTATCGTTACACTTCCAATCTGACTCTGTGTTGAATTCTTTCCCGCTTTTTGATTTTGTTTAACTTTGTTTTTTACACCTATTTTGTATCCCGTTAGTCCACCAACAACTGCACCTATAGCTAAACTTAACAGTTCCGTGCCTATGCCTTCAAAAATCCATTCCATATTTACCACCACCTTCAATTTATATTATAACACAACTCATAGAAAGGACAATGGAAAACTCCATTGTCCTTTCAAACATTAGGCGCCTTTTTTCAACTTTGCACACATTGGTGTATCTTTTGGTGTAGTAAAACACCAAAAGCCTTGATTTTA
>JAZSAR010000019.1:0-4280 GCA_045601965.1 Clostridia bacterium | reverse complement strand
GTATCAATGTGAGTGAGGACAACGAAAACTGGATTACCGCTTTTGAAAACGTAACATTGGAAAAGAATCTCGATACAAAGAAATTTGTATTCCCTGAGGAAATCAAGGCAAGATATATAGAAGTGGTTATTCACGAATATTATGCAAAGCGTGTAAGCTGTGCTGAAATCGGCGTATATCAGCGTGCAAAAGAAGAAGCGGAAGAAACCTATGTACTTAAAATCGGCTCAAATGAAATTAAGTACAGCACCGAAAACGGTGAAGGCACAAAGACAATAGACGTTGCACCTTACATCGTAAACGGAACAACTTTAATCCCTCTTCGCGGCTTACTTGAACTTATGGGTGCAGAAATTTCCTGGAACGGTGATAATCAGGTAATAGGAATTACGGCAGATGGCGGAATTGACATTACACTTCAGATTGACTATCAGCTTGTGTTCGTTGAAGATCCCCAGTTTGGAAGAGTTCGTTATACTTTAAGAACGGTTCCCACCATAAAGGATTCCAGAACCTTTATCCCCGTAAGATTTGTATCCGAACAGCTTGGCTATAATGTGGCGTGGAACGGAGAATCGCAGGAAATTACAATTACTAAATAATAAAAGTGGCGATTTAAGAAAGGACGATTAAAATGAAAAAATATCCTCCTATTTCCAAGGATTTTCCCCATTTCCTCCACGGCGGTGACTATAATCCCGAACAGTGGATTGACACTCCCGAAATTTGGGACGAAGATATGGCTTTGATGAAGGAAGCTCACACCAATGAATTTACCGTGGGCATATTTTCCTGGTCAAAGCTTGAGCCTGAAGAAGGAGTTTTCGACTTTTCCTGGCTTGATACCATAATTGATAAAATTTATAAAAACGGCGGAAAGGTTGTTCTTGCTACTCCAAGCGGTGCCCGCCCCAGATGGCTTTCCGCCAAATACCCCGAGGTTTTGAGAGTTAACGAAAACCTTGTGAGGAACGAATACGGCAATCGACACAATCATTGCTACACATCTCCCATTTACCGTGAAAAGGTAAGGATAATAAACGAAAAACTCTCCGAACGATACGGAAAACATCCTGCGGTTGTTGCATGGCATCTTTCCAACGAATACAACGGACAATGCTACTGTGACAAGTGTGCCGAAGAATTCAGAAACTTCCTTCGCAAGAGATTTGACAATGATATAGAAAAATTAAATTTCCAGTATTGGACTACTTTCTGGAGTCATAATTTTTCGAGCTTTGATGAAATAAGACCTCCCCGTGTGGCTTCAGGCGGACCTGAAGGAGACGCTATTTTACTTGGTCTTAAACTTGCATGGAAAGAATTTTGCTCAGAGAGAACAGTTGACTTTGCCGCATGGGAAAAGAAAGCAATAAGAAAATATTCAGACCGTCCGGTAACAACCAACTGTATGCCTATGCATATCGGCTTTGACCATTTCAAAATGGGCGAGGTTTTGGATGTTCATTCCATCGACCTTTATCCGAGATGGAGCAACGATTTTACGGAAGTATCGAAATATTGTGCTTATCACAACACCTTCTGCCGTGGCATAAAGGGTGGGCAGCCCTTTATGGTTATGGAATCCGCACCGGGAATAAACCTTGGCAGAATTACCTATCACAAGGTAAAAACCAAAGAAGACCAGCTTGCAGAAGCGGTAAACTTTATTGCCCACGGAGCAGATACCATTCAGTATTTTCAGTGGCGTAAGGGAAGAGGCGCTCAGGAAAAAATTCACGGAGCGGTGGTTGACCACTACGGAAAAAGCGATAACAGAGTGTTTCAGATAGTTAAAACCACGGGCGAAATGCTTGAAAAGCTTGACGGGGTATTAGGCACAAGCGTTGACGCCAAAGTGGGTGTGGTTTATGACTACAAAACCCAATGGGTACTTGACGAAGGTATTTCTCCCGTAGGACCTTATGATACCAACGGATATTTCAAATTGACTAAAAATATTTTCACCTCGGTCTGGGACAAAAATATCCCCGTTGATATGATTTCCTATGATATGGATTTTTCAAAATATAAGGTGATTTTACTTCCTCTTCCTTATATTATTTCGGAGGCTACCGCAGAGAAGTTAAAGAAGTTTGTATCAGATGGCGGTACATTAATTTCCACCTGTCTTGCCGCAACTGCCAATGAAAACGACTTAAACTACTTGGGTGGAATGCCCGGAGCAGGCCTTCGTGAGCTTTTCGGTCTCCGTGTTGACGAGGTTGATTACTATGGTATCGGAGCACCTACGCCAAATGCCGTTACCTACGGTGAAAAGGAATATCCCGTTCGCCTTCACGCAGAACTCATTATTCCCGATGACGCCGAAACTTTAATGACATTTAAGAGCGACATTTTAGAAGGCTCTCCTGCCGTACTCCGTAAAAACTACGGCAAAGGCGCAGCTTACTACATCGGCTTTAACCCCGGACTTGATTTCTTATCGGATTTTATCCCCGAAACACTTGAAAAAAGCGGAGTACTTCCCCTTTCTGAAATTACGGGTGATGACTTTATCCGAGTTACAAAGAGAGAGGGAGACGGCGAAGAATATTTCTTCGTTATGAATATTTCGGGCACCATTGAGCAGAAAGTTTCCTTAAAGGGAGAATTTACCGATATGCTGACGGGTGAAAAGGTATCGGGCGAAAAAACCGTTCCTGCCAAAGGCTTTATGATTTTAAGTAAATAAAGGATAGGAAAATAATGTTTTTATATTATATAAGACACGGAGATCCTATATACAATCCCAACTCTTTGACACCGTTGGGTGAGCGTCAGGCAGAAGCCCTTGGAAGACGTCTGGCACTTTCGGGAATTGACGAAATTTATGCATCGAGTTCTGAAAGAGCAAAGCTTACCGCAAAGCCTTTATCTGAAATTTTAAAGCTTGAAATAAAGGAGCTTGACTGGGCAAACGAAATATATGCCGGTCGTGATTTCAATATAACTTTGGAAGACGGAAAAAGGGGAGATTGGTGCTTCAGAGATAAAGCAACAAGAGAAATTTTCATGTCGGAAGAGGTAAGACTCCTCGGTCGCGAATGGTATCGCCATCCTTTCTTTGAAAATGACCGCTATGGAGAGGGAATAATGCGCATACAAAAGGAAACGGATGCTTTTCTTGAAGGCCTCGGATACAAGCACAACTTAGAGAAAAACTCATTTATTTTGATGATTCTGTAACAGCTCGTTATGTTGAAATCGAAGTAACCGAATACTCTAATTACAGAGTAAGCTGTGGAGGTCTTTACTTCTGGCAGACCTATGAAGATAAGATGAAGACAAGCGATTCAGCCAAGTTCACAATGCAGATAGGCTCCAACGAAATAAAGGTTGAAAAGGGTAAGGAGTCCTACACAAAAACCATTGACGTTGCTCCTTATATTACATCCGCAGGATCAACACTCATTCCTCTCCGCGGTCTTGTGGAAGAAATGGGATGTGAAATCATCTGGGATGGAGATACACAGACCATTACACTTAAAAAAGGCCTTCTCGAAATAAAGCTGCAGATTCAGAATAAGCTTGTTTATGTTGAAGATCCCGTCTACGGCCACACAATGTATACTCTTACATCTGCACCGAGAATCAAGGATTCACGTACATTTATTCCTGTAAGATTCGTTTCAGAAATGCTCGGATATAACGTTTCCTGGGATGGTACAACACAGACAATTACAATTGAAAAATAAAAATTTTAAGTATCTTGACTTTGAAGTCGTAAGGAATAACAAATATGTAAAAAACACGCAAAAGATACATTTGAGGTATTAGTTCCGAAGGCTTGAAAGTTTTAGATAACGAGGGTATATTAGCGAATGTATTAGTAAGACTATTAACTGAATTTTGTTTCTATATCCTTCCCTCTCACACAGGTGCTTAAGTAATAAGCACCTGTGGAACAAAAATTTTGGTTATTAGGAAATAATCAACCCTTCCTTTGCTTGTTTCTCTGATAATATATCGAACCACTCACAGATAGCCGTTACTCACAGAATTTTGAGTAACGGCCATTTGCATAGCAAATGTATTATGCATACACATCGGTACGAAGATCATATCAAAGCAACGGTAGCTATTGTTCACTTAAGCGGAACAAAGATATGCATGAATACTATAATAAAGATGTTCGGAATGTTGACAATTTTGTTTGTCTGATTTATACTGAAACAGGAATATTTAATAAAGCAAGGAGGATAAAAATGGCTATTAAAACTGGGGAGAAAAGCCGCTTTGTGATTATAGAAAACATAATTAACGAAATAGATATAAAA